>JAXMIV010000629.1:0-7954 GCA_034377045.1 Prosthecobacter sp.
TGCAGCGAGTTGGCTCGGTCCAGTGTGATCTGCGGGTCGTAAACCATGCTCACACGTCCCAGCGAGTAGGTTTGCAGTCGCATTCCGGATTTGTCATCGATGAGCCGGAAGTAAAGAGAACTGCTGTCCGCCTCACGCAGCACCATGATCGCATAACGCCGGATGCGGCCCACCTCTTTGTAGCCTTCCGGCATGCCGAAAGTCTGCTGCCAAAGCGGCTTGGCGTCCGTGATGTTGAAACGCACCCGGTTGGAGGCGTAATACTGCTGGGTCGGCGTGTGCAAAATCCGCGCCGTCAGGGTATAGTTGCCAATGTCCGCGGGCGCAAAGGCATCCGTGACGGTCACCTTGCGCTGAATCGAACCACCGGCCGGGATTTGCACCAAATCTTCCGAAGAAACCTCAATGGGCGCCAGCGGATGGCCCGAGACGTCCGTCATTTCAAAAGACAGCCAACTGCTGCGGCCCGGTCCGCCCAGAACAATGTCACTGCCCGTCCGATTGGTGACGGTCACCGAGGCAGGAATCGCTTCCAGCGCCATGTAGGTGGAACGCGGAAGCGCCAAGGCCACACCGAACTGGGCATGGGCGCAAGCGGTCAGCGCGAGAAAGAAAAGAAAAATGCGCATGGTGGGAAGGTAGGTCAGAAGTTTCAAAAGCAACGGTTCATTTTGCCGGCAGAGTATCACTGGCGGTGCGAAAGCCACGGGCCAGAGTGGCTTCATTGGGGGACTGGGCAAAGAAGCGTGTCGTCAGCAGATCGGTACTGCCTTTCAGGGCAAAATGACCGCCGCGGACCACCGGCACATGGAGATCGGGATAGTCGGGGTGCGCCGGCCAGGCTTCGCCTTTGCGTTCACTCGCCGTCCACTCGGCGACATTGCCCGCGAGATCACAGACTCCATACACACTCACATCCTGGGTCTTTCGATTCGTCGGCGCCCAGAGCTTGAAGCCATCCTTGTCGCCACCCTTGCCGTTCGCGTCATAGTCATCGCCCAGGTTGGCCGCGTCCTTGATGGGTTGATTCCCCCAGGGATAGAGCGCGCCTTTTTCTCCGCGCGCCGCTTTCTCCCACTCCTCCTCCGTGGGCAGGCGCTGGCCCTTCCACTTCGCATAGGCAAAGGCATCCCACCAGTCCACCTGCGTCACCGGAGTGTCCAGGCTCATCGGCTGGCCGTTGAAGGTGGCTCCCGCCTTGGCTGCGGCGTACGTTTCCTCCCATTTGGGCGGCAGGTGATTCACCTTCGTCTTGGGCTGATCCAGGTGGTCAAAAGGATTGCCGACCACCGTTGCCTGCGCCTTCAAAAACTCCCCATATTGGCCGATGGTGACCTCGTGCTTGCTCATGGCAAAGGCCGGCAACTGGCGCTTCTCCTTCTTTTGATAAATGAACGGTCCCGCCGGGATCAGCACCATTTCCGGTTCTTTGACCTGACTCGTGCTCACTGGACCACTTCGACCAGCCAGCGCCCCAAGCGCAAACACCGCCACCAGCGCCAGCCCCGCCGCAGCCCAGGCCCACCAGGGCACCGGGTGATCGGCGGAACTCTTTTCACCCTCCGCCTCGATCCGGCGCATGATGCTTCGCTCCCGCATCGCATCGCGGACATCATCCAATTGGTCGAGCAGGCCGGACCAATCGTGCTCACCGGCGCCGAGGGTGATCAATAAGCCGCGGGCCTTCCCTTCAGTGGCCAAAGGAGTCACCAGACTGAGGAGGGCCTTGACTTCATCCGCCGGCACACGGGAGCGATTGGATTCAGGCCGGAACAGATTGACGATGCTGGCCTGGTTTTCCGCATCCAGGTAGATGTCCTGCGCGCTCAGCCGGCGATGATAGTGACCCTTCTCGACCGCATACTGCATGGCCTCCGCAACGCCAAATAAAAGCTCGGCAATGCGCCTTTCAGAGAGAGTTTCGCCCGCCTGCAGAATCTCTTCCAGGCTGCGTCCGCGCGGCAGTTCACGGGTGTAAAAAAGCAGGCCATTCACCGAACCCGCTTCATAAAGCGGCGCGATCCGCGGATGCGAGATGGACGCCTTCAGGCGTTCCCGTGCTTTGAACTCCTCCACTGCCTGGGGTTGACTCAGCAGATCCGGACGCAGCAGCACCAAGGCAACGGGCCGCTGCACCGTCACCTGGATGGCCCGGTAGGTTTCAGACTCATTTTCCAGAGTCAGCCGGTCCAGAATCTGATAGTTGCCCAAGATCGTGCCCGCAGCCAGAAAAGGCGCCGGATCAGGCGCCGGGGGCGGCGGCGCGGGTTGGGTCAAAGCGAGCTCCGCCCGCGCCACCAACTTCTCCAACGTATAGGGGCCGTCCTGCAGCACCGGCCAGCCCGCCACCTGCGCGTCAAATCCGGTCAAATCATAGCGTGTGGTAAAAAGCACGCGCGCCGCGGGAAACTTCTTCAGCGCCTCATTGCGCAATTCAAAACCTGAACTGTGCGCATCCGGGATGGCCTCCGTAATCAGCAGATCCAGTTCCGCGGCCCCGCCGAGCCACGTCCGCGCTTCCGCCACGCTGGCCACAGCCTTCACCGTCCAGCCTTCTTGTTTTCGAAGGGCTTCAGTCCGGTCGCCGCGCGTGGCGTCATTGGCATCCAAAAAAAGAACGGTCATCGGTCGTGTGCTGGGCCGTCAATTCGTCACCGGAGGGAGCAGCGGATTCCCCGTCCCGGCACCAGCCTGGGGCACGTTGGAACCATAATCCAGGAGGTCGCGCGGCTCGGCGGCGGTATCCTGGAGTTTGTGCTGGTAGTAGAGCTTCACCAAATAGCCGTGGTAGGACCGGCGGCCGTGAGCCTGGATTTCTCCGGGAGTGAGTTCTGGCAGGAAATAGGTGACATTCAGCGGCTCTTCCCCAATGCCGCTCCAGTCCACCGGCGGCGCACCCCAGGCGGTCACCGGATCATCAGCGATCGTTTGCGCCACCTTCTCCCCATTCACCCGATCGAAAAAATACACATCAATGTCCACCTGGCTCGGGTCCACAGCCCCATTGCCCTGGCGCAACACCGGGATGCGCAGGACCACCTTCTCACCATTGACGACGGTCGAGTCACGGGTCGCCAGGCAGGCGCCGAGAGAGAGCACCTTGGTCGCGTCCGCGGCGCCTATCCCCATCGGACTGCTCTTGCTCAAGACCATAGCAGGCCCCGCGGAAAGACGGCGGGCAGCCAGATCATGATACCCTGCGGCCTGCTCGGGACTCATCGCCTCCAAGCGCCGCCACAGCGCGGTCGCCTTGTCGCTTAGTCCCATCTGCTCATAACATTGCGCCATTTCAGCCAGCACCGAGGGATCATTGGGATAGCGCAAATCGATCTTGTTCAGCGTTTCCAAGGCCCCCTGCATGTCCCCAAAGCTTCGCACTTGCTTGGCCACATCGACCATTTCTTTGACCGTCATGTCCGGCAGGGCGGTACTGGACGTGCTGCTCGGCGCAGGCCCCGCACCGATGGGCCCCACGGGCAGGCGCTTCAGTCCCGATCCAGGGTTCGCGGGGAGCCCGGAAGCTGAATTTGCCGGCGGGAGAGCGGACGGCGGCGGCAAGGGGCTAGGGGCCGAAGGCGCCGGTGCAACCGCCACCGGCGGCCGGACGGGTGAACCAAACGACCCAATCGCCGGCGGCGCCATTTGCGAAGGATTTCCACTGGGGGCGGAACTCGGCGGCGCCAGCGAACCCACGGGCGGCGGCCTGATCGTTACCAGCGGCGGCGGAAACACGGGCAAAGGCGGCGCACTCCCGCCTTCAGCCTTCGCCGCAGCGGGCCGATCCCCCACAGGACGGGTTAAAATGAGGTGTCCCACCAAAAAACTTTGGAGGACAACAAGGATGCACAATACGCCCCAGGCCGTAGCAGACGCACGGCCCCGGTCAGCGTTGAGAATGGACGAAGGTTGGGCCATGCCGATTGCCGGAAGAAATAGGTATGGTACGGTCCTCCCTTCCCAGTGTCAATGCTACAACCTTTTTCCTCCGAAACTGCCACGGCTTCTGCAAGGGTGCGGCAGACTTGGCGGCGCTTGGATTGGACCGAAGGACCGCAACACGTTGCTGAAGCGATGGCGTTCCGCGAGGGTTTTGTGTGGCTGGATAGCGCTCTGCCGGGTCCGGATTCGGTTTCCATCCTCACTGCGGCGCCCACTCAGATACTGGCGGGCCACATCGATCAAGACTGGGGAGCCGTGACGGCGGCCCTGCGGGAAGGCAGCGAAAACTTCGCAAACGGCACCCAAAAAGCCCAAAACGCCGGTGGTCGTACGCCTTCCGGTGGCCTCTACGGCTGGGTCGGATTTGATGGGCAATTCGTTTTGGGATGGTATCCGCATGCGCTCCTCTATGACCATGCCACCGGAGATTGGTTCGAATCTGGAGATATTTCGTCCCTTTGTGATTGGGCGGCCGTCACACCCGCCGGACCACCCCCGTTGGACTTTCAGCCCCTCATCCCACGGGAAGACTTCCTCACCCAGGTCAGCCGTGCCCAGGAATACATCGCGGCGGGAGATATTTACCAGGTCAATCTTTCCGTCCCCTGGAGCGCTCCATGGCCGGCGGAGGCCGCGTTTCTTCCCCTCTACCAAAACCTGCGGACCGTCTCCCCAGCCCCGCACGCCGCCTGTCTGAACCTGGGAGGAACCAGCGTCTTGTCCGCATCCCCGGAACTTTTCCTCAAAATGTCCGGTGCCACCATCACCACCCGCCCCATCAAAGGCACCCGGCCCCGTTTCGCCGCCGGTTCAGCGCAGGATACCGCCTCCGCCCGCGAACTGCTCGCCTGCGCCAAGGAGCGCGCTGAGTTGTTGATGATCACCGACTTGGAACGCAACGATCTGGGTCAAGTCTGCGAATTCGGCAGCATCCGGGTGCTGGATCTCTGGCGCGTCGAAAGTTTCGCCCAGGTCTATCACCTCGTCTCCACCGTCCCCGGAACCTTGCGGCCGGGCATCGGTCATGCGGAGGCCTTCCGGGCCTGTTTCCCGGGCGGCAGCATCTCTGGCGCCCCAAAAAAACGCGCCCTGGAAATCATTCACGAGCTCGAAAAACATCCCCGCGGCATCTACACTGGGGCCATCGGCTATTTCGGCTTCAATGGGGAGAGCCAGTGGAACATCGCCATCCGCACCGCCGTACAAAAAGGGCGCGAAATCACCTTCCACGTCGGCTCCGGCATCGTCGCCGACAGCGTCCCGGAGAAGGAATGGGAGGAAACCCTCCACAAAGCCGCCGGCGTGCTCGCCGCTTCAAGGTAGGGCGTGACCGTTTCCACATTTGCCCGCCCCCCTCCCCCGCCATAGGTTTTTTACAGTGAGATAATAATTGAGTCTTTCCAATCTCGTGGCATAGCATAAGCTAGCAAGTATCCGCCCCGAATCGCGGTAATTAGAACCTGCTCATCTCTCCCATGAAAGCCATCGCTCAGACCATCTGCCTTGGATTCACCGTCGCCGTGATCTCCAGTTGCTGTTATCGGCCAACGCCGCTTCCTCTGGGGCCGCCCCTCGGTCCCACCCACCCGCATCACCACAGTAACCTGCCCTCCTCCGGCGTCGGGCCTGCGGTGGACCCGCGTCTCAGCACGGAGAATGCACAAAAGTTCTTCAACCCGTCCCCCTACGTCAACCGCAAGGACTTTGATGGTGACCGCCGCAGCCACGCTTTCGCCTCCCCCGTGGTCATCCCGGTGTCCCATTACAACTCCGGCCGGCCCAGTTATTTCCGTCGGTTCTGATTACTGACTTCCTCATCATTGAAACATCTCTGCAGGCGGGACCCATCGGTCCCGCCTGTTTGATTTTGGTTAGGCGTTGCGATCATTCGGGCTTTGCGCCGAGTTTAACAAGTTCTGCGGCCAATTCGTCTCCACCCGTCGCTGCCCGCGGCGTGCGCAAGCATCAGCGCGGTTTGTCCGTTAGCCGATTTCAGGCAATGTGGACCCAATCTTAAAAAACCTCTGCGTCCTTTGCTCCTCTGCCCCACTGCGGTAAAAAAACCAAACACCCCAGACTCCTGTTTCCTCCCAGTTTGTCCCGCCATCCGCCTTTTCACCCCCCGATGCACCGTCTTCTGGTTCTCATCCTAACCGCCGCCGCTCTCCAGGCCGCCCCGGCAGATGTCGTCATCTATGGCGGCACCCCGGCGGGTCTCGCCGCTGCCATCGCTGCCGCGCGGGAAGGCGCTTCGGTCGTGGTGATTGAACCGACCCACTGGATCGGCGGCATGGTTACCGGCGGGCTCACGCACACGGACAAAGGCAAGGAGGAAACCATAGGCGGCCTGCCGCGCGAGTTCTTCACCCGTGCCGCCGCTTCCAAGCCGGGCACTGAACTCTGGTATGCGGAGCCGCAGACCAACATGGCCACCTTCAAGACGATGCTCGCCGAAGCCGGCGTCAAAGTCATCACCGGCCAGACGCTCACCGCCATCACCAAAGACGGCGCACGCATCACCAGCCTCACCACCACCGACGGCGCCATCCACGAAGGCCACGTTTTCATCGATGCCACTTATGAAGGCGACCTCATGGCCAAAGCGGGCGTCAGCTACATCGTCGGTCGCGAAAGCCGTGCTCAATACGGCGAATCACTGGCCGGTTTCTATCCGATGCCCATCCGCCCGCGCACGGTCGAGATCATGAATAGCGATTGCCCCGGCATCGGCGGCACCGGCCCCAGCTACATCCACGGCACACCCGCCAGCATTCCGGCTCTGGACGATCGCGGTTATCCCATCTTCGGCGTCTACCGCACCAACGCCGCGCCCGGCAGTGCGGACAGGCTGACTCAATCCTACAACTTTCGCATCTGCGTCACCCAGGAGCCCGGCAACCTGGTGCCCTTTCCCAAGCCCGCGCACTACGATCCCAAGCGTTACGAACTGCTCCTGCGCCTGATCAAGGCCTATCCAAAAGTAGGTTTTGGCCGGCTCTTCCACCTCGGTAAAATCGCCGGTGGCAAATATGACCTCAACGCCCAGGGATTCTTTTCCACCGACTATCCTGGCGCCAACACCGATTACCCGGATGGCGATGCCGCCACCCGCGCCCGCATCTGGCAGGACCACATCGACTACATCCAGGGCCTATTCTGGTTCCTCGGCCATGACGAGCGCGTGCCGCAAAGCCTGCGCGATCAGGCGAACTCCTGGGGCCTGTGCAAAGACGAGTTTACCGATAACAACCACTGGCCCTATGCGCTCTACGTTCGCGAAGCCCGCCGCCTGATCGGTGAGTATGTCATGGTGCAAAAGGATCTGCAAACCGACATCTTCAAGGACGACTCCGTCGGCATGGGCTCCTTCGTCATCGACTGCCACATCGTCCAGCGCATCGTCGCCGAAGACGGGACCGTGCGCGATGAAGGCAGCTTTCAGGACGCGCCCGCGCTGCCCTACCAGATCCCCTACCGCAGCCTCACGCCCAAACGCACCGAGTGTGAAAACCTCCTCGTTCCCGTCTGCCTTTCCGCCAGTCACATCGCCTATTGCTCTCTGCGCATGGAGCCGGTGTACATGGCGCTCGGTCATGCTTCTGGTTTGGCCGCCGTGATGGCCGTCAAAGCCAACACCGCCGTCCAGAGCGTGGATGTCTCAGCCTTGCGCAAGCAACTGATCGCGCAGAAAGCCGTGCTCGAACTCGCCGCCCTCGCCAACATGCCGCGCTCCGCCAAACTGCCCGGCATCGCCATGGACGAACAGGACGCCGAACGCATCGGCAACTGGCAGGGCAGCACCTACGGCAATCCGGTGGACGGCTCCAGCCGCCATGACGAGAACACCGAGAAAGGCCAAAAATCGATCACCTACAAGCTGTCCATACCCAAGGCCGGCCGCTACGAAGTACGCCTCTCCTACGCAGCCGCCCCCAACCGCGCCAGCAACGTCCCCGTGACCATCCAACACGCCCAGGGCACCGCCCAAGCCACGGTCAATCAGCGCGCCCAGCCG
>JAXMIV010000630.1:0-3940 GCA_034377045.1 Prosthecobacter sp.
GAGGCAAGCGACGACGCACTCGACGACGCTTTGGACGAGCTCAAGCGCGATCTCACCCTGAGGAGAATCAACTTCCGAGTGTTCTCTTCCACCGTTCAGATCCGCGGCTCGAAATGGAGCATGTAGAGTACAGTATCCCCAGGCTCTGGAACCGTTGCCTAAATCATGAAGATCTTGCCATCATTGCAGCCATCGCCACGGCAATCCCGGGCCTTTACAAGGATTGAAATGCTGACGGTGGTCGGCATCATCGCCTTGCTGGTCGCCCTCGTTACGCCGGCGTTGATCGATGTCATTCGCTCCACCCGTCTCAATTCCGCGGGGGATGGCCTCGTCAATCGCATCAGCCTGGCCCAGCAGAGCGCGATCTCCCAAGGCACCGAAGTCGAATTGCGCTTCTACCAGTATATGGATGAGGAGGCTGAAAGAGCCGGCGAGTCCCACTACTATGCTTACCAGGTGGTCCAGGTGCCCATTGTGGACGGTATCGTCCGCCCACGGGCTCTTTCAGATGTCTACTACATTGAGTCGGGCATCATCAACTCCAGCCTGCTGGAGCTTTCGCCCCTCTTGCAGACCACCGTCGGGCAGGCACCGATACCTGGCACAACGAGCTCCTACGTCTTCACTCCCACGGCCAACAACGTCGATCCCTCCGGCGTCGAGTACGCCGCTCTCCGGTTCTATTCGGACGGCAGTTGCAAAATGTTGTCCGCTGACGATCCGGGGGCCAATGCGGAGGAAAGCGCCATGGCCTACACGATTCCGCCCCTGAACCAGAGCTTCATCACCTTGGTGGAGGCCCGGGACGCTGATTCCCCCGCGCCAACCAATTTTTACTGCGTCCAGATTGATTCCTACACCGGCAAAACCCGCGTCTACCGGCCTTAATCGCCCTTCGCTCGGATCGAGCTTCCGATAAGTCGGATTTCCACATGACAACGGCCTGAACGTTGTTTAAGTGGCACATGGGCGACATACCTTCCCTCGCACTGAGTTTCGATGACGTTTTAGTTCTGCCAGGCTTGAGTCAAGTCCTGCCCGGAGAGGTGGAGATTGGGGCCACTTTTGGCGGAAATCTGCACCTCAATATCCCCGTCCTGTCCTCCGCCATGGACACGGTCACGGAATCCGAATTGGCCATTGCCTTGGCTCGGGAGGGCGGCCTCGGCGTCGTTCACCGCAATTGCTCCATCGATTTCCAGGCGGATCAGGTCGCCAAGGTGAAGCGATCGGAAAACACCGTCATCCAGGACCCCCTCACCGTCAGTCCCGAGACCACCCTGGGCGACCTGCAGCGGAGCATGCGGGAAAAGGGTGTCAGCGGTTTTCCCGTCGTCGATCCGGACGGCAAACTCGTCGGCATGGTCACCAGCCGGGACATGTGGTACATCGAAGACGAAAGCACCCCCGTCTCCGCCGTCATGACCCCGCGTGACCGCCTGGCCATCGGTACCCCCACCACCAGCCTCGAAGAAGCGCTGAAGATCCTCTACACCCACCGCATCGAAAAACTCCCCCTCATGGCGGAAGATGGGCGCCTCGCCGGCCTCATCACCAAGCAGGACATCGTCAAACGCCAGATGTTCACCACCGCCGCCAAGGACGAAAACGGCCAGCTCCTCGTCGGCGCCGCCGTCGGTGTCGGTGACGATTGTGCGGAGCGCGGCGCCGCCCTCGTCGCGGCTGGCGCGGACGCCATCTTCATCGACGCAGCGACCGGTCACACCAGCCGCGTCGCGGATGTCATCAAGAGACTGCGCGCCAGATTGGGCGCCGCCATCCCCATCGTCGCCGGCAACGTCGTCACGGAGGATGGCGCCCTGCATCTGATTCATGCCGGCGCATCTGCCATCAAGGTCGGCGTCGGTCCCGGCTCCATCTGTACCACTCGCATCATCTCCGGCGTCGGCATGGCCCAGTTTAGCGCCATTCAGGAAGTCGCCACCGTCTGCCGCGCCCACGGCGTCACCGTCATCGCCGACGGCGGCATCCGTTATTCCGGAGACATTGTCAAAGCCATCGCCGGCGGGGCCGATTGCGTCATGCTCGGCTCCCTCCTCGCCGGCACCGCCGAAAGCCCTGGCAACATGATTAAGTGGCAGGGCCGCACCTTCAAGGAATACCGCGGCATGGGCTCCCTCAAGGCCATGCGCCGCGGCGCCGGCGACCGCTACGGTCAAAACTCCTCCGGCAAACTCGTGCCTGAAGGCGTCGAGGCACGGGTTCCCTTCAAAGGCCCCCTCGCTGAAGTTGTCTTCCAGCTCATGGGCGGTCTCCGCTCCGGCATGGGTTATGTCGGCGCCAACAACCTTGACGAACTGCGCCAGAACGCCCGCTTTGTCCGCATCACCGCCGGTGGCCTCAAGGAGAGCCATCCTCACGATGTCGTCATCACCGAGGAGCCGGTGAACTACGAACCGGCCTAACCAACTTTCATTCAAATGACCGACCACGAAGTCGCCGTACTCGATTACGGCTCTCAATACAGTCAGCTCATCGTCCGTCGCGTGCGCGAGCTGGGCTTTGCCTCGCACCTTTATGCCCCCGCGCAACTTGCGAACTTGACGAACCCCGGCGCCATCATTCTTTCCGGTGGTCCCCGCAGCACCACGGAGCCCGACGCGCCGGATGTGGATTTCGCCAAACTGATGGGCTTCGGCGTCCCCGTTCTCGGCGTCTGCTACGGCATGCAATTGCTCAACATCAAACACGGCGGCACCGTCAAGCCCGGCGTCACCCGCGAGTACGGCCCCGCCAAACTTGTGGTTACCGACCACGCCGATCTCTTCAGGGGCATCTCCCATGAATCCCAGGTCTGGATGAGTCACAGTGACACCTGTGCCAATCTCTCCGCCACCACTCAGGTCATGGCCACCAATGAAGACGCCGTGCCCGTGGCGCTGAAGTGGAATGACCGCTGCTGGGGCATCCAGTTTCATCCGGAGGTCACCCACTCCCACGAAGGCACCGCCATCCTCAAAAACTTCCTCATCCGCAGCGGCGCCACTCTCGCCAGGTTCGACATCCAGGCTTTCAAGGCGCAGATGCTCGACCTCATTCGTGCCGAAGTCGGTGATCGTGAAGTCATCTGCGGCGTCTCCGGCGGTGTCGACTCCACCGTCCTCGCCGTTCTCCTCAATCGCGCTGGCGTCAAGGTCCGTTGCATCTTCATCGACACGGGCCTCATGCGCTTGAATGAATCGGAGGAAGTCAAAATCCAGTTCGAAGAAGTCGGCGTGCCCATCGAGATGATCGATGCCAGTGACAAATTCCTCGGCGCCCTCGCCGGTGTCACCGATCCGGAGCAGAAGCGCCGCATCATTGGCGAACTCTTCGTCGACGTCTTTTGGGGCGTCGCCGAAAACGTCGAGTTGCTCGCCCAAGGCACGCTTTATCCCGACGTGATCGAAAGCGCCACCAGCGGCTCCATCGCCAGCAAGATTAAAACGCATCACAACCGCGTCGACCGCATCATGGTGCTGAAAGAGCAGGGGAAAGTGCTCGAACCTCTCGCGGAACTCTTTAAGGACGAAGTCCGTGCTCTCGGCGCCAGTCTAGGCATCCCGCATCACGCCCTTTGGCGCCATCCTTTTCCCGGTCCCGGCCTCGCCGTTCGCATCCCCGGGGAGATCACCCCCGAACGCATCGCCATCACCCAGCAGGCCGATGCCATCTTCATCAACGAACTGCGCCGCAGCGGTTGGTATGAGCAGGTGTGGCAGGCCTATGCCGCCCTCCTTCCCGTCAAGACCGTCGGCGTCAAAGGTGACGAACGCAGCTACGAACAGGCCATCTCCCTCCGCGCCGTCATCAGCGAAGACGCCATGACCGCCGACTGGGTCGAACTGCCTCACAGCGTCCTGCGCAACACGTCTAACAAGATTTTGAACAGCGTCAAAGGCGTCAATCGCGTCCTCTACGACATCAGCACCAAACC
>JAXMIV010000631.1:0-2747 GCA_034377045.1 Prosthecobacter sp.
GGTCTTTGCCGCGCTCATCGTCGGTCTCGGATCCATATTCCTGTCGCGCACCTCGCGATTGGAACAGGACACGTCGATGGGTATTCTGTACACTGCGGCTTTTGCCGTGGGGTATCTCATTCTCACCCAACTCGATATGAAGCAAAAGCTGGATGAGTGGTTGTTCGGCAGCATCGTTGGCATGGCGGATTCCGATCTTTGGATTGCGTTTGGCATTAGCGCGGTGGCCGTGCTTCTGCTTACTGCGCTGCAGCGGCCGTTGCTCATCTACCTTTTCGAACCCCACATCGCCGCGAGCCTGGGAGTGCCTGTGCGCCTTCTGAACTACGTTACTTTCGGCGTCGTCATTCTGGTGCTGGTCTCATCCCTCCAAGCCGTTGGTTGCATTCTCAGCGTTGGGCTGCTGGTGACGCCGGCAGCCACGGTGTATCTGCTAACAAACAACGCCCGGACCTTGTTCTGGGGCGGTGGATTGATTGGAGCGTTTGGCTCCGTGGCCGCGTTCTTTATTTCCTATCCGCTGGGCTGGTCCGTCAGCGCCACGATCATTATCGTGCTGGCCTCAATCTTCCTGCTGGCCTACATTTTCAGTCCGCAATACGGCTTGTTCAGCAAGCGCGGCCGGGCGTGAGTCTCAGTCCCAACGTATTTGGGAACTTCTGCTCACCGCACCAGCAACTCCTCGCCCCGATAGATGACGCGCTCGATCATCCCCTGAAGTTCCTGATCCAGGAAGGGGGTATTGACACTCTTCGACTTCATGAACTCGCGGCTGAAGGTCGTTGTGCGGCTGGGATTGAAGAGGATGAACTCGGCGGCGCCACCTTCGACGATGGGCACGGGGGCGAGTTTCATCAAGCGGCGAGGCTCGGCGGAGTAGCGCTTGACGATGATGTCCCAGCCGAAAACCCCTTTGGCAATGAAGCGGTCGTAGAGGCTGAGCAGGGCGGTTTCGAGGCCGGTGATGCCAAAGGGGGCGCTGGCGAAATCCTGATTCTTTTCGAAGGGGGTGTGCGGGGCGTGATCGGTGGCGATGACATCGAACCAGCCGTCGATCAGGCCCTGAAGGAGGGCGGCGTTGTCCTCCTGGGTGCGCAGAGGCGGGTTCATCTTGTAGTGGGTGTCGTAGTCACCCACATCCTCATGGCTGAACATGAGGTGATGAGGGGCAATTTCGCAGGAGACGCGGATGCCGCGGTCCTTGGCGCGCTTGATGGTGCGCATGCCTTCGGCGGTGGTGACGTGCTGGATGTTCAGGTGCACGCCGGTGAACTCAGCAAGGCGGATGTCACGGGCGATGCAGATCTCCTCACTGATGGCAGGGATGGCGGGCAGGCCGAGGGCGTAGCTGATCCTGCCTTCATGCATGCAGCCCTTGCCGGAGAGTTCCTTGACCTCACAATGGCTGGCGAGGGGGAGATCGAAGTCGCGGGCATACTCCATGGCGCGGCGCAGGACTTGCGGATTGTCCACGGGGAAGCCGTCGTCGGTGAGCATGACGGCGCCGGCGGCTTTCATGCCGGCGATGCCGGCCAATTCCTCGCCTTTGCGGCCTTTGGTGATGGCGCCAGTGGTGTAGATGGAGGCGCCGATGCGGGTGCGGCGGGCGCTTTCCAGCACGGAACGGACCACTCCGGCGTTGTCGATGGCGGGGGCGGTATTGGGCATCATGACGAAGCCGGTGACCCCGCCATTGATCGCCGCCTCAGCGCAGGTGGCGATGTTTTCCTTCTCCTCCTGCCCAGGCTCGCGGGCGTGGACGTGGATGTCGAAAAGCGCGGGCAGTAAAATGCGGCCGGTGCAGTCAATAACCTCCGCTCCGGCCACGCCGGTGATCTCCGGAGCGACGCCGGTGATACGGCCGCCTTCGACCAGAACGTCGGCGCGCTGGAGCTTGGGGCTGTCCTCGGAGGCGATCTGGGCGTGGCGGTAAAGACGTTTCATGCGGGCACGGCATGATGAATCGGCAGGGGCCGGAGGCAAGGTGATGCTTTAAACTCTTCAATCGGCCGGCTCAGGGCTTTCTCCAGCCAAGTCGCGGAAACCTTCAAATCCCCGGCAACGTAGCATCCCTTGTGGACGAGGTGTGGCAGCGCGGTATCAAACAGGAAAAACAGCGAAACCCTTATCCCCTTGACCGTACCTAATCTCCCAACTATGCCCCGCCACATCGTCCTATGCCTCGCGCTGGGAATGCTCGCCAGTTGCGAGCGCCCACCCAAGGAAGCCGGCCCAGCCGCGCCACCGCCCCCGGTCACCGTTGCCAAACCCTTGACCGCGAACTTGATCGAGTGGGACGAATTCATCGGCCGGCTGTCAGCCCCTGAATCCGTGGAAATCCGGGCGCGGGTGTCCGGCTACCTGGAAAAAATCCATTTCCGCGAAGGCAGCGAAGTAAAGGAGGGAGACCTGCTTTTCACCATCGACCGCCGGCCGTACCAGGCGGTGGTGGATCGCGCGCAAGCGGATGTGGAGCGCGCCCTGGTACGGGTGGAACTGGGCAAAATGGAAGCCAAACGTGCCAAAACGTTGAGCGAGGCCCGAGCGATCGCCGTGGAAGAGATCGAGCAGCGCAACCAGGCCCTGGCCGAGGCGGAGGCCAATCTGCGGTCCGCCAAAGCGACGCTGCAGACGGCCCAATTGGACCTGGAATTCACCCAGTTGAAGGCGCCAATCACCGGCCGGATCAGCTATGCCATGGTCACGGAGGGGAACCTGATCAGCGGCGGTTCGAACAATTCCAATGC
>JAXMIV010000632.1:0-3226 GCA_034377045.1 Prosthecobacter sp.
GTCGCACGGCGGCCATGCTGGCGGGGCACGGTTTCGTCGTGGCGGCTCCGGAGATTTACCACGAGTACGAACCGGCTGGGACCGTGCTGGCCTACGATAGTGCCGGAGCGGACCGGGGCAATGCGCTCAAGACAACGAAACCACTCGAAGCCTACGACGCAGACGCGCGGGCCGTGCTGCAGTACCTGGCGGGGCACCCGGCGAGCACGGGGCGGCTTGGCGCGATGGGCATTTGCATCGGCGGCCACCTGGCCTTTCGCGCGGCGATGAACCCGGAGGTCCTGGCGACCACCTGTTTTTATGCGACGGATATCCACAAGCGCGGCCTGGGCGCGGGGATGAATGACAACACCCTGGATCGGATCCCGGAAATCCAGGGCGAGATGTTGATGATCTGGGGCCGGCAGGATCCGCATGTCCCGTTGGAGGGGCGCTTGAAAATCCATGCCGCCATGGAAGCCGCGGGCACGTTTTTCCAATGGCACGAAGTGAACGGCGCGCATGCGTTCATCCGCGACGAAGGCCCGCGCTACAATCCGGTCCTGGCGCGGCAATGTTATGGGCTCGCGCTGGAGATGTACAAACGGCGGCTCGGGGAAGGGGACGTGATGCCAGCGAAGGCGGCGGGGTCGGCAGCGGAAACCAGACACTAGCCAGCGAGATCCGCTCTTTGCTGGACTCAGAGGGTAATCAAGTGAGTTGGGATCAACTGTCCAAACAATGTCGGACGGCTTCCAGGAGTTGCTCTCTTGAGCAGGGTTTTTGGAGGAAGATTTGCTTGGATTGCAACTTCAGCTCACGACCGGCGATTTCCGCGCTGTAACCACTGGTGAAGATGACTTTGAGGTCGGGTCTGACTTTTTGCAGGCGCGCGGCCAGTTCGCGGCCATCCACACCTCCAGGCATGACGAGATCTGTCACGAGCAAGTCGATCTGGCCCTCATGAGCGCTCCAGGCTCGTTCCGCCTCGCTGCCATTCGCAGCTTCCAAAACCCGATAGCCGATCTGTTGCAGGACCACTCGCGTCAACATGCGCAGCGAGTCGTTATCTTCCGCCACGAGGATGGTTTCCGATCCGCCGCGCAGCGCCGGTTTCGCAGGCTCTTTGGCCGGGGCTTCAGCCGGCGTGCTGCTGGCAGGGAGATAAATTTGAAAATTCGTACCCTTCCCCACCTCGCTGTGAACCTTGACCCAGCCGTGATGTTGCTGGGCGACGCCGAAGACCGTGGCCAAGCCGAGACCGGTACCTTTGCCAACTTCTTTCGTGGTGAAGAATGGCTCGAAGATGCGCGCCTGGATTTCCGTCGGAATGCCGCACCCGGTGTCGCTGACACTCAACCACACGTACCGTCCGGGAGAGGCGTCCAGGTTCAAGGCCGCCTGCCCCTCGTCAATGACTTTTGCGGCGGTTTCGATGACGAGTCGCCCACCCATGGGCATGGCATCGCGGGCGTTGACTGCCAGGTTAATCAACAACTGGTCGAGCATACCCGCGTCGGCATGGGTCATCAGCGGCGCGGAATGAAGATGCAAATCCAGGCTCACATCTTCCCGAATGACTCGGCGAAGCATGCCGGCGAGATTGGTTACGACCTCGTTCAAATCCAACTGCTGCAGTTGCATGACCTGTTGCCGGCTGAAGAGGAGGAGTTGCCGCGTGAGATTGGCGGCGCGTTCGGCGGTCGCCCTGATCTCCACCAAACCTTCGTGGACTTCCCTCGGCGTGTTCTCGACCATTTCGGCCAGTTCGGACTGCAACATGATCACACCGATAATGTTGTTGAAATCGTGAGCGATCCCACCGGCCAACTGCCCGATGCTGTCCATCTTTTGCGCCTGGCGGATTTGGAACTCCAGTTTCCGGTATTCGGTAATGTCCCGAAAGGTCCAGATTCGGCCGTAGTATTTTCCCGCCTTGTCGCGGACGGGGGACGCGTAGCGATCCAGGACGGTACCATCGATCAACTCGATCTCATCCCGGCTCACTTCTTCGGGATGGGCATATAGATAGGCCACTTTGTCCGCGAACTGCCGGGGATTCTTCGTCCGTTGGGTGACGAATTCAATCTGTACGGCATCATCGATATTCCCGGCGATCTCGGGAGGAATTTTCCACACATCGCTCATGCGCTGGTTCTGGAGGATTTTCTTTCCGTGGGCGTCCACCACCAGAATGCCGTCCAAGGAAGAATCCACCTGCGCTTCCAGAAGCGCCGTCTTTCTGCGTAATTCTTCCTCCACCTGCCTGCGCTGGGTAATGTCCTGCGCCACTCCGCGCAACCCCTTCACGGCTCCCTCCGCGTCTACCAACCGTTCTCCCCGGGCGAGCATCCAACCTATGCTGCCGTCGGCTCGCACCATTTCCAGTTCGAGTTCGTAGGGCTCCCCCGTTGCCATCGCACGGGGGATTGCGGCACTCAACCGCTGCCAGCTCTCCGGAGTGAACAGGCGGTGCTGCTCAGGGTAGAGGGGCGGTGGTTGAGCCGGGTCCATGCCCAGCATGCGATAGAGTTCGTCGGTCCACGCCACTGCGTCGCCGCCCGCATCCAGCCACCAACTGCCGGCGTGGGCCAGACGCTGTGCTTCTTTCAACTCCAACTCGCTTCGGCGCGATGCTTCCTCCGCCAGACGCCGTGCCTCGTCGCGCTTCAAGTTGTCCAAGGCAAACGAAACATCGCAGGCGACTTCCTCCAGCAACTTAATCTCCCTATCTTGAAAGAAGTCCATTTCATCCGCGTAAACAGAAATCGCGCCGCAGACCAAGCCACCCTGGCGGATTACCAGAACCGCCGAAGCTCGAAAGTGAGCTTGTTCCGCTGCCTTGCGCCACGGAAGGGTGCGCGGATCGTGATTGAAATCATTGCAGATATAGTTGTTTCCCTCGCGAATCGCCGTGCCGGTTGGTCCCTGGCCTTCAGGCCGGGCATCCGCATAAAACGCCTTTTGCGAAAGGTAGTTCGTGCTGTCGCCCCATTGCGCGACCGGAAAGACCTGCCGAGTTTCGGCATCGATCCAGCCGATCCAGGCCATCCGGAATCCGCCGAACTCCACCAACACGCGGCAGATTCTGGCGAAAAGGTCGGCGCGGTCATGCAGGCCGATGATCGCCTGGTTGACGTGGCTCAGCGCCGCGTAGAGGCGGGACAACCGGATGACCTCACGCTCGTGTTTCTTCTGCGCCGTGATATTTTCATGGGCCACGACCACCCGCACCGGCCCCCCGCCG
>JAXMIV010000633.1:0-5809 GCA_034377045.1 Prosthecobacter sp.
GCCACGCGAGTACGCTTCACGCGCCCGCTTCATCATCCTCGGTCCGCGCAGCGGCGCGCCTTCCGGTCAGGACAACACGATGCTGATGGTGCATGCGCGTGATCGCGTCGGCGCCTTGCTGGAAGTCTTGC
This sequence comes from Prosthecobacter sp., assembly GCA_034377045.1. GTDB lineage: Bacteria > Verrucomicrobiota > Verrucomicrobiia > Verrucomicrobiales > Verrucomicrobiaceae > Prosthecobacter. The sequence goes on from JAXMIV010000633.1 coordinate 132, forward strand.
AGATCTTCGCCAGCCGCAACGTCAACGTTCGCCAAATCGAAAATCGTCCCGTGCCCGGCGATGCGACGGGCGCGCAGGCACGCTTCTTCCTCGAAGTCAGCGGCCATCACGAAGACGCCGCGCTGGTGGATACCGTGAAGGACCTCGAAGCCAGCGGCGCGACGGTGAAGGTGCTCGGCAGTTATCCGGCGCCGCATTGGGTGGAGGAGAGGTGAGCCCGGTGGCGTGAAGGCTTTAGCCGATCATTGAGGGGTTAGCGATGCTGCAGACGCGCAATGATCGGCTAAAGCCTTGACTCCAAAGTCGGCAGCGGCTGCCGCTGGGAGGGAATGAGAGGCTCATTGAGGGCGGAGTTCATTTGGCGGATGCTGCTTTTTGAGTTGGGGGTGTGATGGACTCAGGCCGATTCATGACATCACGGCGGAGCGTGATGAGTACTTTCCTGTGCCACCGCTCTTGCAATCAGCGCTCATTCATTCACGATGGCGGCGTGTCTGACTTTGACCTCGCGGCGCAATCCAATGATGGTTACTTCAAGGCGGTCTTTTCCCAACCGGAACAGGCGGCGGCGTTTTTTCAAGGGCACCTGCCAGCGCCGGTGGCGGCCCACATCGACTGGTCATCGTTGACCCCAGTGCCTACCACCTTCGTCAAACGCAGCCTTCAGCAGGCGCACTCGGACCTGATCTTTTCAGCCAAAGCCGGCGGGCGGGAAGTGCTGCTATATCTGCTCTTTGAGCACCAGACCACGGTGGATCCGGCCATGCCGCTGCGCCTGCTCAATTACGTGCTGGAGATTCTCAATGCCCACGAGAAGGAACACGGACTGCCGCTGCCAGCCGTGCTGCCCTTTGTCCTGCATCAGGGACCGCAGACCTGGACGGTATCCACGCGTTTCGAGGATCTGCTGGAATTGCCTGAGGACCTGGCGGCTGATCTCCTGCCCTACCTGCCGAAGTTCACCCACGCTCTTCTGGACCTGACGCAGTTTGATCCGGCCAAAGACGAGCATCATGCCCAAATGCAGGTGGTGCTGCAATTGATGAAGCTGGCGCGTGAGAAGCGCATCAACGAGTTCTTCGCTTGGTGGGCGCCCCACTTCGTCGTCGGTCTTTTTCCTGAAGAGTTTTTGGGTCTGCTCCTGACTTACGCCCTGCATGGGGACAGCAGCCTTGACGTGGAACAGATTTACCATACCCTTGAAAGCAACAGTCAATTGAAGGAGAAGACCATGTCCGTCGCTGAACAACTCATTGCCAAAGGCAAGGCCGAAGGCAAGGCCGAAGGGATGGCCAAAGGAAAGGCTGAAGGAAAGGCTGAAGGGCAGGCGCGTGGGGTCTGGCTGGGCAAGCTGCAGGTGTTGCAGGAACTGATGGCACTGCCGGTGACTTCGAGCGAGGAAGTGACGACCCTGGAAATCGAGGAATTGAAACAGCGCTATCAGGGGTTGCAGCTTCAGTACGAAGCTCAATTCAAGGATCGGTAGAAGACCTCGAAGCCCACGGTGACACGGTGAAGGTGCTGGGCAGTTATCCGGCGCCGCATTGGGTGGAGGAGAGGTGAGCCCTTTGGAGTGAAGGCTTTAGCCGATCATTGAGGGGTTAGCGATGCTGAAGACGCGCAATAATCGGCTAAAGCCTTGACTCCAAAGTCGGCAGCACAGCCTTTTTGCGGGCGGCTTTGAGCTGGCCGCAGCCGGCGGCGACGTCGATGCCGCGGCGCTGGCGGATGGTGCAGGGGAAACCGGCTTCCTGGAGGATGGCCTGGAAGATCTCGGCAGCCGTGCCGGCGCTTTCGCGGCCTGCGTAGCCAGTGGTTTCGTTGAGGGGAATGAGATTGAGGTGGGCATCGATGCCGTGCAGCAAGGCGGCGACGCGGCGGGCGTGATCGGGGGTGTCGTTGACGCCGGCGATGAGGGTCCAGGCGAAGAAGATGCGGCGGCCGGTTTTTTCGCCATAGGTGCGGCAGGCGGCCATGAGATCGCTGAGGGGCCAGCGCTGGTTGGCGGGGATGAGGGCGCCGCGTTCGGCATCGCTGCTGCCATGCAGGCTGACGGCGAGGCTGTAGGGGCGGTTTTCTGCGGCCATGCGCAGGATGCCGGGGACGACGCCGACGGTGCTGATGCTGACCTTGCTGGGCCCGAGGTTGCTGCCACGGGTGTCGGTGATGATGTCGAGGGCGCGCATGACGACATCGTAGTTGTGCAGCGGTTCGCCCATGCCCATGAGGACGAGGTTGCGCAAGCGTTCGCCTTTCGCCCGCAGGATGCGTTGCGCATGCAGCACCTGGCCGATGATTTCGCCGGCGCGGAGATGGCGCACGAAGCCCATCTGACCGGTGGCGCAAAAGACGCAGCCCATGGCGCAGCCGGCCTGGGTGCTGAGGCAGGCGGTGAAGCGGCCGGGATAGCCCATGATGACGGTTTCGATCTCCTGACCGTCTTGGAGGCGCAGCAGGAATTTTTGCGTCAAGCCGTCGCTGCTCGGCGTGTGGGAGGCGATCTCGGGGACATCGAGGTGCCACTTGCCTTGGGGGCCGACGTTGGCCGCGATCCAGCGTTGGAGCGGCGGTGAAAAATCGTCACGCGCGTGCAGATCCGGATCGGCGCGAAAGTGCAGGGCATTCCACAGAGCGGCGCCATGAATGGGCCGCAGACCATCCTGGACGAGCTGCGCTTGCAGTTCGTCAAAGGTCAGGTCGTGGAGGGAGGCGGGCACCCGGCAGCATGGCGCGGCGCGGGGAGATTTTCCAGCCTTCATTCGTGGCCTGCCATGTCTTCGAGTTCGCGAGCCTCCGTGCTTTCCTGTTCGTCGCGCTGCATGTCCTGACGCAGCAGGGCCTCAAGGTTCTGCAGATGCTGGCGGGCGACGGAGACGTAGGCGGCTTCGTCGCCGGTGCGGAACTTGGCGAGTTCGAAGACGCTGGCTTCTTCATAACAACGAAAGGTCTGCGCGGCCCGGACGGCCCGGTCGTCCTGATAACCCAAGGCGCGCAAGGCATCCGCGCCGAGGTCGAGGGCGCTGCCCAGGGTGTCGCGGCGAAAGGTGGTGATGCCGCGTTTGATGAGTTCATAGGCGTGATTGCGATTGGCGGCGCGCGCCAGGATTTGCAGGTGCGGAAACTCCTGCTTCACCAGGTCGACGATTTGCAGGCCCTGGGTTTCATCATCGACGGCGCAGACAAAGACCTTGGCCTTCGGGGCGCCCGCGGCCACGAGCAGATCGACGCGGGACGCATCGCCGTAAAAGGACTTCATGCCGAAGCGGCCCAGCGTCTCCACCTGATCGGGATCGTTGTCGAGCACGGTGACGCCAAAGCCATTCGCGCGCAGGAGGCGGCCGATGATGTGGCCAAAGCGGCCGAAGCCGGCGAGGATGACCGGATGATCGTGCGCCACCGGCACATCGTGCTCACGCTTGGGTTTGAGATTGGCGAAGCGCGGTTGGATCACCTTAGCATTGAGGATCAGCAGCAGCGACGTGAGGGCCATGCTCACCGCGATAGCGGCCTTCAAAGGCTCCGCCACCGCCACGGTGAGCAGGCCCTGTTGACCGGCGACATTGAGCAGCACGAAGCAGAACTCGCCGCCCTGCGCCAGCGCGCACGCTAACAAAAAGGATGAACCCCAGCCGATGCGAAACGCCAGGCCCAGCACCAGCAGCACCAGAAACTTCACGCCCACCAGCCCCGCCACCAGGGCGACGATGGCGCCCGGCGACTGCGCGATCATCTTGAGATCGAGTCCCGCGCCGACGGCGATGAAGAACAGGCCTAACAAAAGGCCTTTAAACGGTTCCACGTCCGCTTCGAGTTGATGCCGGTATTCACTCTCCGCCAACACCACGCCGGCGATGAAGGCGCCCAGTGCCGCCGACAGCCCCACCAAATGCATGACCCACGCCACCGCGGCGATCACCAGCAGGGCGATGGCGGTGAAGAGTTCACGCAGCTTCGCCGCCGCCACGTAACGGAAGCAATAACGCAGGAGGTAATGTGCCACCATCACCACGCCGACGACGGCACCGAGCGTGATCGCAGTCTGCGCCCAGCCGGGGAGATGACTGATGGCGAGCTCGTGATCCTGCGCCGCCGCCTGCACCCGGCCACCATTGGCCCGCGCCAGCCACGGCAGGATCGCCAGGATGGGAATGACGGCGACGTCTTGAAACAGCAAGACCGAAAAAGCCGCCTGCCCGCCGCGTGTATTCAGCAGGCCGCGTTCGGTGAGCGATTGCAGGCCAATGGCCGTCGAGGACATCGCCAGCGTCAGGCCCACCGTCACCGCCACCGGCCAGGCCAGGCCGCAAAGCATCGCGATCAGGGTGATGACCGCCGTGGTGACGAGCACCTGCGCGCTGCCAGTGCCGAGGATGGGGCCGCGCAACCGCCACAGCAAACTCGGCCGCAATTCCAAACCGACGACGAAGAGCATCATCACGACGCCAAATTCGGCGAAGCGCTGCACGTCCTGCACGGCGCCCGCCAGACCGAAGACCGATGGCCCGATGATCACGCCGGCGATGAGGTAGCCCATGACCGATCCGAGTCCCAGCCGTTTTGCCACCGGCACCGCCACCACGGCAGCCAGCAGGTAAACCACCGCCTGAAAGAGAAAGTTCGGAGTCATGCCAGCGCGTTCCCTAGCATGATCGCGGCCTTTGTTCAAATCCTTGGCACACGCTGCGTGCCATGCTAAACCATGCGCATGAACGCCTCCGTCCCTCGCAGCGCTTACGATGAAACCTGCGGCCTGGTCTATTTCGCCCGCATGCTGGACAAAATCCGCCAACACGCCCGCGGCGAACTGCGCGAAGATTTTCACGGCAACCTCGGCAGCGGCATGGATGGCCGTTTGTGCCAGTTCATGCGCGTTGATTATGAGGCGCTGAAGAAACGCACGCTGGAAGGCGGGACGAACGAGGAAATCCTGGACTGGTGTGAACAACAATCGTCCCGACCGCTCAGTGATGTGGATAAGATGCTCTGGAACGATGCCACGCGCAAACGCGGCTGGCGCGATCCCGGCAGCGCCACGGACTTTATGGAGAAGGGCAAAGCCGCGTCCGGACTCGCGCACCGCACGGATATCCAGACGATGTTTGATTACTTTGACGTGGATGAGGGGCGCAAGGCCTAACCGAATTTGCTTTTGGTTTCTTAAGCAAAGGTTCGGGAAATTCCGCGCGGCGAAAAATCTTGCTTGCCATGTCTGCCGCCGCTTTGGCAGACTCTGGGCCCTCCGATGTCTTCAACCCGTGGACAGACGCTTTGGCTCACCTTGCTGGTGGGTTGCGCACCGCTTGTGTCCTGGGCAGACGAACCGCCGAAAAGGATCTCCGTGGTCGAAGCCTGGGCGCACATGGCCCGCCGGGAGACTGAAATGCCGGTTAGCATTCAAGGCCAGGTGACCTTTTGCGATTCCCGGCTGGGCCTGGCCTACCTGCAGGATGAATCCGGCGGCATCGGTTTTGACCCGCGCAGCGAGGCAGCCATGCCTCTCGTTCCGGGGGACATGGTGCAGGTGGAAGGTTTCCTCACCCGGCGCGAGGGATTGGCGATGATTCTGCGGCACCGGGTTGATCTCGGAGCCCCTAAGGTGACCGTCCTGCCGCCCACGGCCAGCCGCGTTCAGGCGATTCGCTTTGATCTCAACGACGCCGCGCAAATGCGGATCGACG
>JAXMIV010000634.1:0-3847 GCA_034377045.1 Prosthecobacter sp.
ATTGTCGCGGCGCTGCAAAAGGCCGCCGTGAACCTTGGGGTGAAGGGTCTTCACCCGCCCGTCGAACAATTCTGGAAAGCCCGTGTGGGAGGAAACATCGATGACCTGGACTCCGCCCTCGGTCAGGTGCTTGGCGGTGCCGCCGGTGGAAAGGATTTCCACCCCGAGTTCAGCCAGGCCTTTGGCAAATTCGAGCAGGCCGGTTTTATCGGAGACGGAAAGAAGGGCGCGGGAGATGGGCATGAGTGAGGTTGATTTTCGGGAAGGGGAGTAAAGGATGAATTCGCCCGGGGGCAAGAGGAGAACGCTTCCCGGTACGGACGATGTGGGGTTGAGAATCGATCCCTTTCGTGCATCGTGATCGAGTCGATGCCGCCTCTGATGACTCCCAGCAATGCCAGCGCCGCACCGGTAAAACCGGCAGGGCCGCGCATTGCGCCCGTGCAGCCGGAACGGGAGCCCGAATTGGAACCGCCTTATCATGTCATCCTCTACGATGACAACGATCACACCTACCGCTACGTAGTGGAGATGATCGTGGCCATCTTTTGCTACGAAGAAGCAAGGGCGTTTCTCATGGCCTGTGAGGTCGATGCCAATGGCCGGGTGATCCTGGCCACGGTGCACAAGGAACTGGCCGAGTTGCGCGTGGAGCAAATTCACGAGTTCGGCGCCGATCCCTACTCCAAAAACAGCAAGGGATCGATGTCGGCGAGCATGGAGCCGGCAGAGTAGAGTCCCTTTTGACCGGGCGCAGCCCAAAAACATCCCCAAATCCCCACCCTTATGAAGCCTTTCTCCACTTTCCACGGCCTCTTGATGGGTGTTCTGGCGTTGACGCTCTCATCTGACGCGGTGGCCCAGGACAAGCCGACTTCCGCGGCAGTTCCCATCAAAGATTTGACCCCGCCGCCTCCCAAGCCCACGGACGGCAAACACCTGATCGCGCCCACCCCCCTCCGGCCTACGGGGAACTCGACCATTGACCTGTCGCAGGAAGGCAAGTGGTCGTTCCAGGGGAAGGATAAGAATGCCGACGGCAAACTGACCCGGGAGGAGCTTCCCGAACGCATGCGGCCCGGTTTTAGTCACGCCGATGCGAACAGCGACGGATTCATTTCCCAAGAGGAATATTTGGCCTACCTCGGCATGGGCGCCCCGGTCAAAGGGACAGCCAAAGCTCGAGATTCGGCACTGCCATTCGGTGTCGAAGCCTTCCGCGACCTCGCGTACGCAGACACGGACAACCCACGCCAGCGGTTGGATCTTTACCTCCCCAAGGACCCGAAAGGCGACAAACCCCTGCCGGTCGTCGTTTTCATCCACGGCGGCGGCTGGCGCAAAGGCGACAAATCCGCCGGTGCGGCCAATGTCACGCGCCTGGTCCAATCGCGAGAGTATGCCGGCATTTCCGTGGGTTACCGGCTCAGCGATGAGGCGCAGTGGCCGGCGCAGATTCACGATTGCAAGGCGGCGATCCGCTGGATCAAAGCCCACGCCGCAGCATACTTTTTGGATCCAGCGAAAATTGGCGTCTGGGGAACCTCCGCCGGCGGGCATCTGGTTTCCATGCTGGGCACCAGCGGGGACGTGAAGGAACTCGAAGGTTCCCTGGGGAAGAACCTGAATCAGGACAGCCGGGTGACCTGCGTCGTGAACTACTTCGGTCCGCAGGACTTCGTCACCATGATCCGGCAGCCCAGTTCGATCGACCGGACTCGAGGCCGGGACTATCCGGAGGCGCTGCTGCTCGGCGGACCGGTGCCGGAGCGGGAGGCGGTGGCCAAGGAAGCTTCACCCGTGACCCATATTTCGGCGGGAGATTCGCCGTTTTTCACCGCTCACGGCACCAAGGATCCCTTGGTCCCCTTTGCCCAGGCCGAGGAACTGCACGCGGCCCTGACCAAGGCTGGAGTACCCTCGATTCTGCAACAGGTGACCAACGGCGGTCACGGCCTCCGCAGCACCGATCTGGACCAGCGGGTGAAGCAGTTCCTGGACCTGCATTTGCAGGGGATCAAAACGGAGATCGTGACGTCCCCGATCGAGGTTGTACCGGTCAAAAAATAGGCTTTGAGGCTATTGCACGCTCAGATAAAAAGATGCCAAAGGCGTGTTATTGCCATTCAATCTGTTGATTCCCAATGGAATGATTTCTTCCGTCACCTGCGAATCTTGGCAAAATCAAGGCATGCGACGTTTTCACGGTTGGCGAGGTTCAAATTGAAGAAGGCGGGCGGTTCGGCACTAGCCCCGGGGTAGCTGGGAGAAAACAACCAGCGACCTCGGTGTCGGAGGTTTCGTCGACACTGGCCTCCGATCTTCGTCGTGTCGTTGCCGAGCAGCAGCGTGCCTGCGGCGAGGCGATGAAAGCGGCGGCGATTCATGCCTGCGGAGGCGACCACGCTGGCTGGGTTGCAAAAGCTTTCAGCGTGTGATTGACATGGGGAACAAGGGGTGTAGTTTCGCGCCCCTTTCCCCTGGGAGGTTGTTTTTTATGGCAAACGTTCAAGTTATTCTGAAAGAGAAAATCAAAGGTCTCGGCGCCGAGGCTGATGTGGTCAAAGTGAAGCGCGGCTTTGCCCGCAACTTCCTGGTGCCGCAAGGCAAGGCCTTCGAGGCCACCGCCGGCAATCTGCGCCGAGTCAGCCACCTCAAAGCCATCCGTGCCGAGCGTGAAACCAAGGAGTTGCAGGAAGCCGAGAAGACGGCTGCCAAGCTCAAGAAGCTGAAGCTGAAACTGACCCTTCAGACCGGCCAGGGCGGCAAAGCCTTCGGCTCCATCACCACCATCGACATCGCCAAGGCCGTGGCCGAAAGCAACGCCAAGGTGGAACTCGATCGCCACATGATCCAGCTCGACAAACCAATCAAGAGCACCGGCACCTTCGAAGTGCCCGTCAAGCTTCACGCTGACGTGAACTGCTTCCTGAAGGTAACCGTCGTCGCCGAAGGTTCCCCTGAAGAGCAAGCCGCCTCCGAGGAGTAATCCTCGCGACGCCTTCGCCAGCAACTGACTTTAACAGGAAAAGCCGCGCCCTTCACGGAGCGCGGCTTTTTTGTATAAAGAGGCGGAGGCAATTTATTACTCCACATGAAAACGAGCGAGCCGTCGGATGGCTCTTTTGCTTTGTCTCATTGACCCCTATTCCGCAGCCCACTAGCATCTGATGCATGCGTAGAACTCGGGTCTGTTTTTGTCTAATCGCGGCTTCATGGCTCCTCATCGCGACGGGATTCGCGCAGGCGCCGCCTCCGGTTGATCCATTGATGCAGTTATTGTCGACGGATCGGCCGGAAGGAAAAAACATCCGCCTGCACGTCACCCTGCTGCGCGTACCGATGCAGGAAGCGGCGGCGGCGATGTTGGCGGACACGGCGGCCATTCCTGAGTTTTGGCGGACGCGACTGGTGGAATGGCGGAAAGCCGGTCGGTTGGAGTCGATCGTTGACTGCGGTTGTGATGGCGAAGACAGGGAGGAGCAGTCGCCGTTGGCGACGGGCAAGCATCGCTTCATCAGGCAGGAGGCGGCGGCACGTTTTTGGATGTGGCAGCAGCAGTCGAAGGAGGACCCAAAAGCGGAGCCGCCGAATCCCAATGATCTGCTGCAGGAACTTGGTGAAGATGATGTCGGCACCCGCTTTAAGGCGACGGTGAGCATGAACCACGGCTGGCAGCAAGCGCTGGTGAATGTGCAATTGCTTCAAAGCCCCCGGCCGGAGAATCGTCCGGCGACCACCTGGCCTCTGCCTCTCCTGACGGCGCCACGTGTCCTGTTTCGGCCGTGGTCGCTGAACACCACGGCACTCTGTCCGGTGAATGAGCCGTTTCTTCTCGGGACGCAGA
>JAXMIV010000635.1:0-5382 GCA_034377045.1 Prosthecobacter sp.
GTGGGGCAGGCGGCGCTGCGGGTTTGCGCCCTCTCGCTTTGCGAGAGCTACCCAGGGAATCGCTCGTTCCTTCGCTCATCCCTTGGGCTGGATTTCCGAAGCCCTTCAGGCTTCCAATAGTGGCTGCGCTTTTATTGAAACTGCTCTAGCTGGCGATCAACCAGGCGACGAGAATGGCGCGGGTGGTCCAACCCAAGGTGCGGAGCCAGTTGGTGAGGATGAGGTGGCGGATGAGGGTGGCGTTGTAGCCGCGCAGGAGGCGGGTGTGAAGGGGGGCCTGGAAGAGGGCGGTGGAGAGCCAGTTGAGGACCATCAGCGCGAGGCTGGCGATGAAAAGCGGCCGATGTTCGCCGAGGTATAGCAGCCAGGCGGCGGTAAGGGCCTCGGCAAACAGCAGCGGCAGGACTTGCAGGCTGATGCGCAGGCAGTGGCCGAAATGGTGGTCTGTGAAACGGTCGCGTTGAACCTGATGGAAATGGGGATAGCGGACGAGTTGCACATGCCAGATCAGGCCGGTGAGCAGCCAGGTGATGCAGGTGTGCAGCAGGAGCGGCATCGGTCCGGTCTAACGATCTTTGACGGCCGGCGCGGCCGGGCTCTTTTCGACGTGGCGGATGATGTCTTCGATGCGTTGCCAAGTTTTGGCGACTTCGTCGGTGACGTCGATCTTGAATTCTTCTTCAATGGCCGTGACCAGTGCGACGTGATCGAGATCGTCGGCGCCGAGGTCGGTCTTGAGGTTGGATGCGGGGGTGACTTGGGATTCTTCGATGCCGAGTTGTTCGGCAGCGAGGAAGCGGACGCGATCGGTGGGACTTTTCTTCGAGAGATCGGGGCGCTGCGGGGCGGATTTGGCGGTGAAGGTGGCGGCGACTTTTTCGAAGACGGGGAAGGCGATCTTTTCCTTTCCGGCAATGGTCCAGCACATGACCTGAGTGAGGGCGTCGCCGGTATCGATGCTGGTGTGGTGATAGATGAGGTTTAGGCCTTTGGCGGTGCCCTGGATGCTTCGGCGCAGGGCGGGATGACCGGAGACGGTGAGGTTCTGGACTTCTCCAAGAGTGGCGCCCGTCATGTTTTTGCCGATGGCTTCTGTCCTGACTTTGGCGAAGGTGGGAAGGTCCATGTTGAGGTCTTCCTGCCGCTCGGTGATGATCATGGCATACTGATTGATGAAGATGTTGCCGGCGCCGAAGCTGGCCTCCTTGTTCAATTCGGGCATGGCCTTCCAGGAGTTGGGGACGGTGAGGCTGTAGCGGCCGTCCTTGGAGGTGAGCTTGCGGTCGATCTTGCCGCCTTCTTTGAGGTAACCGGCCACGCCGCTGAGGGCCATGGAGGCGCCGATGCCGATGATGGCCAGGGATAGCAGTCCCGTGAACACGGCGGTGATGATCCAGCCGGGGGTCTTGCGGGTGAAGGACTTTACGATCGCGATGAGGGAGAAGATCATGACGCCGACCATGGCCACCACCATCAAGATTTGACCGACGGCGTAGGGTGTTTGATAGGCAGAAGAGTCCATGGGACGAGTGAAGTATCAGGAGGCGGCGAGACTGGCAATGTCTTTGTGGCGCCACCCGGCGCGATGAGGTGGCGAATGCCGCTTAGATGCCCTTTTCACCCAGGAGGGCGCTGCTGTGCGGGACCCCTTTTTGGCGCAGACCGAATTGTTTGACGGCGCGGTTCTGGAGGTGGGCGATGGCTTCCGGGACGGAGTCGGTCCAGCAGATGAGATCAATGTCCTCGGGGCTGATGGTGGAGCCTTTGACCATGTGATCGATGAGCTGGCGGAGTTCGGCCCAGAACTCGCTGCCCATGACGACGACGGGGAAGTTCTTGACCTTTTTGGTCTGGATAAGAGTGAGCGCTTCAAACATCTCGTCCAAGGTGCCGAAGCCGCCGGGCATGATGACGAAGCCGTAGCTGTACTTCATGAGCAGAACCTTGCGGACAAAGAAGTAATCGATGGTGACCCAGCGATCGAGGTGGGGATTGGGCTTTTGCTCCAAGGGCAGCCTGATGTTGCAACCGACGCTGCGGCCGCCGGCGTCCTTGGCGCCACGGTTGGCGGCTTCCATGATGCCGGGCCCGCCGCCGGTCATGACGGTGAAACCCATGCGGGCGATGGCAGCGCCGAGTTCGCGAGCCAGTTTGTAGTAAGGATGATCCTGCTGGAAGCGGGCCGATCCGAAAACGGTGATGCAGGGGCCGACGAAATGAAGGGCGCGCAGACCGCGGAGGAAATCGCGCATGACGCCGAAGAGGAGGGACAATTCCCGCAACCGCGGATTGGGACCCTTGAGGATGGCGCGGTCGACGAGCTCTGTGTTGAAAGCTTGATCTGCCTGCTTTTCCGCCGGGGAGATGGGTTGTTCGGAAACCGCCGGCATGGGGCCGGAGAGGCCTTCCTTGTTTTTATCGAGAATGGGAGGAGCGGGCACGAGGTGTTGGACAGTTTGGACGCGAATATGATGAAAACGAAGGACTTTTGTGCCGAGGAATCCCTGGGGGATGGACCCGTGGCTCCGCACGGGCTCGGTCGCGGCCTCAAATGGCCCAGCGAGAGTCTAAGCAAGGGAAGCGGCTCCCGAGGCCGCTTCCCAGACTTAGGTCGACTTTACCAGCAGAGCTTTGGCGCCGGGTCATGGCATTTGGGGCCAGACTTTTTTGCTTTAGCAATGCCGTTCTGCACGTGCCTTTTGCCTCCGATCTTTGGGAGACGAGGGGCGAGCGCTGTTTTTCGTTGATGTTATGGTTTTAGTTCAAATTGATTAGAAACACGGAAGTACCAGCGAAGCTGAATAACGTCGAATTTGCAAATCAAGTATGAAAAAAATATCAGTGATGATTCATTCAGTCAATATATCTTTGGTGAAGCGCAAAAACATTTTGCAGGTCGGACCCTGCATTCATGGGGCTGACGACGGTCCCTCTTCTTTGGGTGAGCGATTCGCGTTGATGAGAAAAACTTCTTACAAGATAGGTAACAATAATGACAAAAGCTATTGAAATTATATTGGGTGTGGCTACAATAGGGTTATTACTTACCGCATGGCTTCTCTTTTTGGGTCGTACAAAGGCCGTTTTGGCGCTGCTTTGGCGTGGCTACGCGCCTTTGCGCCGGAGCGCCTGGGTGCGATGCGCCTTGGGGTGCCGGTGCTGATCGCTGCCGGTCTGTTCGCGGTTCCGATCGTTGGCCGCGCCGCCTGCCCGACGATCACGGTCGGTCCGAGCACCCTTCCGACGGCGATCGTGGGCAGCGCCTACAGCCAAACCCTCACGGCTAGCGGCGGTGATTCGCCCTATACCTTCAGCGTCAGCAGCGGCTCATTGCCCACGGGTCTCTCGCTCAATGCCACCACCGGTGTGATCAGCGGCACTGCCACGAGCGCGGGATCAAGCACCTTCACGATTCGCGCCCGCGATGAGGATTCCTGCAGCGGTACGCGCAGCTACACGCTGACGCGCAGTTGCCCAACGATCACCATTTCACCCACGTCACTGGCGAATGGTACGATCAACCTTGGTTATTCGCAGACCATCACGGCCACGGGGAATTCTTCGCTCACCTTCAGTGTCAGTTCGGGGACGCTGCCATCAGGCCTGGCGCTCAACGGCACCTCGGGGGTGATCAGCGGCACGCCCACCACCAGCTATCCCAATGGAACGCCGATTAGCATCCGCGCCACCAGTCCCTACAGTTGCACGAGCACGCGAAACTATTCGCTGAGGATCTGTCCGACAATTACGCTGGGCTCTCTCGTCAACGGCACGGTGGGCTCCACCTACAGCGACAGTGTGGCGGCCAGCGGCGGTGACAGCCCGTATGTGTACAGCGTGGTCGTGGGCTCATTGCCACCCGGGCTGTCGTTAAGCAGCTCGACGGGGGCGATCACCGGCAAGCCGACAAGTTCAGCTTCAACGACTTACGATTCGGGCGGTGGACGAAGACACCTGCATTGGCACGCGCTCATATACGGTCGATCCAGCGTGCCCGACCATGACCTTGTCGCCGACCAGCCTTGCCAATGGGCAACTGGGGATTGGGTATTCACAGACGTTGACGGCGACTGGCGGCACCACGCCGCGTACGTTTAGCATTACCGCCGGCAGCCTGCCGGCGGGCTTGGCGTTGGCGGCGAGCACGGGCATCATCAGTGGCACGCCGACTGTCAGCACCGGCAGTGGAACTTCGATTACGGCCACGGTGACGGATGCGTATGGCTGCAGTACGTCGCGGACCTACAACCTGAAGATTTGTCCCACCATCGCCTTGAGTCCGGCGACATTGCCGAACGGGGGCTTGAACACCGATTACAGCCAAACGATCACGGCATCGGGTGGAGCTGCGCCGTACACTTACAGTTTGTCCAGCGGATCGCTGCCTGAAGGGCTGAACTTTGACGATGACACGGCTGAGATCAGTGGGCGGCCGGTGACACTTGATTCCGGGACGTTTACCATTGTGGCCACGGATGCGAATGGCTGCCAGGGTACGCGCAGCTACACGCTGACGGTGGCTTGCCCAGCGGTGACCATCACGCCGGAGCTGCCCAATTTTACGGTGGGCACCGCCTACAGCGAGACGTTGGAGGCCAGTCCCCAGAGCGGACTCCTGGCGCAATACTTCTCCGGGAAAAATTTTGATTCCCTCGTGCTGACGCGGCAGGAAACCAGCATCGACAACTCCTGGGGCTCCGGATCGCCCGATCCCCTTGTGCCGACGGACAATTTCTCCGCGCGATGGGCCGGTTTTCTGATTCCGCCCACGACTGGTACCTACAGCGTGCAGGTGACGGCGGATGATGGTGTCCGACTGTGGATCAACGGCACCTTGGCCATTAATAAATGGTTCGATCAGTCCGCTACGACCTATACGGTATCGAAGTCGTTCACGGCGGGGGTGGCGGTGACGATCAAGATGGAGTACTATGAGAACGGCGGTTCCGCCGTGGCCAAGTTGAAGTGGTCGGGCCCGTCCGTAACCTTGGGAGCGGCGTCCCCGTGGCGGGACTACACCTGGGCCGTGGTCAGCGGCTCGTTGCCCGCCGGCTTGAGCCTGAACGCCAGCACCGGGGTGATCAGCGGCACACCGACAAGTGCGACTTCGGCGACTTTCACGGTGCGCGCCACGGACGGCAACAGTTGTGTCGGGACGAAGGTGTACACGCTGGCGCCAGATTGTACAGAGCTCACGATGGGGCCGGCGAGTTTGGCCGGAGGGACGGTGGGCACGGCGTACAGTCAAACAGCCACGGCTTCCGGCGGCGCCTCTCCTCTCACCTGGGAGGTGGCCAGCGGCACGTTGCCAGCCGGCCTAACATTGAATACGTCGACCGGGATGATCAGCGGCACGCCGACCACCGTGGCGACCTCGGTCTT
>JAXMIV010000636.1:0-3130 GCA_034377045.1 Prosthecobacter sp.
GCGGCTTTTTGCCTCACACAAGCTGCCGTGCCGAACACTACTGACCTCCGAGTCCGCAGCACGTCGCCAAGGCCCATGACGCAGCACCCGGAGGTTCCGCACCTCAGACCCAAAATTGGTTCACACGAACAGCGATAAATCTTGACTTTTCCCCTGCAGAGCGCCATAGCCTTCTGATCTCTAAATTCGCCACCGCGATCCCGAAAACCCGTGCATTCCGTGCAGATAATGGCGTGAAACAGGAAGCGAAAAATGGGCGTGCCAACCATGGCCAAGGGCTGAGCGGAAGTTAGCTCCCCCCACGTTTTCCCCAAAAATCCCCATTCCTTTGCCCTCCATTCCTTTGCTCCAAATCAAGCCAGATCTCGAACTCCGTCAGCCCAAAATGGGGATATGGGGACAAATGGGGAACCCAAATCCCCATCGCAAATCCTTAACCATCAACCCATTAGGCCGGAAATCCCCAAAAACCGGATCAAAAAATTGTCCCCATCCAATTCCCGTGAATCCCGTAAAAACACCTCATGGGGCCTCCGCCGACCGCGCCCCTCTATCCGCCATCTTCTACCTTCTATCCTCAACTCCCCCTCCCCCTACCTCCGGTTCGTCATCGCCCCGCGCAAGGCCGTCCGGTAATTCCCAATCGCTTCCGCGATCGCCGTTGAGACGGACTGCCGGTAGGTATCGGAGGCGATTAGGCGGCATTCGGAGCCGTTGGTGACAAAGCCGCCTTCAAACAAAATACCGGGCCGTTTGCAGCCGGTCAGCACGCTCCATTGGGCGCGTTTGATGCCGCGATCGACAAACTTGAATTTGCTGATCACCATCGCATGCACCGCCGTCGCCAGCGCAATGTTCGCCGAATCATGCGAATTCCCGGTCAGGCCATAGGCATTGAAGCCGCCGCCGCGCTCCAGACTCGCCGAACTGCCCTGGGGCGTCAGCGCAAAGGTCTCAATGCCGGAGGCCAACTCACCACCCGAATTGAAATGCAGGCTCACAAAAATGCTGTTCGGAATCGAATTCGCGATCGCCACCCGGCCGCTCAGGGTGATGAAAGTGTCCTTCTCCCGCGTCATCACCACCTTGAAGCCGCGCCGGTTCAGAGCCTCCTTGAGCGAGAAAGCCATCTTCATGGCGAAATCCTTTTCATAACCGTAGATTCCGCGGGCGCCCGTATCATGGCCGCCGTGGCCGGCATCCACCACCACCGTGTCAAAGGGCATCGCATCGGTGATGTAGGTCGGCCGCAGCACGGGATCGATCAGCTTGCAGAGGTCCAGCCGCGAAAACAACGCCCGGCCGTCCGATTCCATCACGGGGTAACTCATGATGAATTTGATGTTGTTGATCAACATCTCCTGGCTGCCGATCTGCGCCTTCAGGATCAGATTGTTCGACTTCAGCCACACGTGCGTTCCGTCGACCTTGTACGAGCTGAAGCGGTAAAACTGATGGATGCTTTCGCCAGTCACATAGTCGCGGCCGCTGATCTTGACGACCTGCCAGCCGGCATTCTTGGACGAGGCCGGCAGCGGAGTGCTCGGTGTCGGGGGTGCCGGTGTGGGCTTGGTGGCTGGCTTGTCATCATCATCGCCATGCCCAAACTCACCGTCTTTTTTTCCAGCCGTGGCGCTTGCCGTCGTTTTCTTCTCGGCGCCATCACCGTTCGCGGCATTGGTCATGGCGGTGGCCGGCTTGGCTGCGGGTTTGGCCGGTTCCTCCTCCTTTTTCTTCGCCACGGCGGGTTCCGCCGGCTTGGTTGGCGCCTTTTTCTCGGCCGTCGAGGTCGAACTGGATTTCTTCGCCTCTCCTTTGGAGGCCGAAGACGACTTCGTGCCCGATCCCGACTTGGATTTGGTGACCACCTTCGGTTTCGGACCGGGCGTGCTGCTCTTCGGTTTTTCAACCGGAGGCGGCGGCGGGGGAGCGGGCGGCGGCGCTTCTTCCTTTTTCGCGAACGGATTCAGGCGCTTGAGAAAGCTGGATTTCTCGCCGGAATCATTCACGTCACCCCGGACCGGCGCGGTGGCAAAAGCGAAGGCCGCCAACACGAAGGTCAGACGGACGGGAGAATGAAGCGAGCGCGCGGCAGATCTCATCGGGGGAATCGAACGGCAAAGGAACGGCGGATACTAGGGGGCAACACCGATTTTGGCAAACTCAGAAGTCAGCGCCTGTTATTTATACGGTCCAGGCCATCTCGTCACGTCCATCCGTTGACAGACTGGGGGCAACGGCTGTGTTCTTGGTTCATGCGCCCCGCCGCCCTCATTTGCCTCCTCGCCCTCTGTACCCCTCTGCTTGCCAAAGATAAGGTCAAAAAAGCCCCCGCTCCCGTTCCCGCCGCATCCGCCGCACCCTCCCCCTGGGGTGACTGGGTGGAAAAGGATTTTCCCTTCTTCAGCAGCGTCCTCGACGCCCGGGATGCCGGCCAAGGTTTCCCCAAGGACAACCTCACCCCGCGCGGTCTCATCCTCAATCTCGGCCACAACCTCTGGGCCTGCTTCGACACCGACCTCCTCCGCATCGCCTGCATCTGGGAAGGCGAACCCGGCAAACCGCCCGTCACGCCCGAAGCCCTGGCGCCCGGCTCCTATCACGTCGCCGGACAGAAAACCAAGGACGGTCAGGAGTACCTGCCGAAGCCCGTGGGCCGGATCATCTACGGGACAGGCCCGTACGCTGGCTGGATGATCGCCGTACAAATTCCCGTCATCGATCCACGCTCGCCAACGCCGAGTCCTGAGGAAGTTGGCCGGGGTCCGTTGCCCTATGGCCATTTCAAGGCGGTGGGCTTGGGCATTGAAGGTCCCGTTCTCGAATACGAAGTCGGAGGAGCGGACGTGGAGGAAACGTTGAAAGTGGTGTCCGGATCGCGCGGCTTATCGATAATGCGAGTCATCACGGTCAAGCCATCCGACAAGACCATCTACCTTGCCCGTCAGCCTACGGTACTAAGACCTTTCCCAGCATCTGCCAAAACGCAAAGCTTCACGGATTCGCTGGGTGTCGTCCCGGCACCACAAACAACGGCGAATGCAAGCAAAGCACCGGCTTGGAGCGAGACATTGGACACCAAAGCCACACTCGCCAACGACCCGGACGCTTATGTCGTCGACGACATTCC
>JAXMIV010000637.1:0-5661 GCA_034377045.1 Prosthecobacter sp.
AATCGACTGCCCGCTATACATCGGAAGTTCGGGGAAGATTGGCAAAGGACTTGTGGTGAGCGATTCCACGATTCACCATCGACTTTTCGGAGCCAGCACGCCATACCACTTCGAAGAAGAAGTGTTCCGTTTCGGTCCGACCACAGCGACTGTTCCTCCCGATGGTTATACTGATAGTGTACCGCTGAGAGACCTGCAGATTGAGTGTTACGTGGTTCCCTCTCCGAAGATCCCGGCGGCTTGGGAACATTTGCTGCTACAGGGATTCATCAATCAGTTCGGTGATCTTCCCGTGGTGAATCAGAAGATATAGTTGAACGCAAACCCGGACGAGGGTCACGCGGCCCATCAGCGGCCACGCTTGAGTCCTTCGACCAATTTTTGACCCGCGGCGTGGAGGGTGGACTCTTGTTTGGCGAAGTGGAAGCGGATGTAGCGGTGTTCGGGTTCGCGGAAGAAGCTGGAGCCGGGGACGCCGGTGACGCCGGTGACGCCGACTTCTTTGGTGAGCCATTCGGCGGCCTGGGTGTCGGTGGGGAAGCCTAACGAACTGATGTTCAACAAGGTGTAGTAGGCGCCCTGGGGTTCGGTGAAGGGGAGGCCGGTTTGGCGAAGGTAGGTTAGGAAGATGTCGCGTTTGGCGTCGTAGGATTCTTGGAGGCCTTGGTAGTAGGATTCGGGGAATTCGAGGGCGGTGATGGCGGCTTCCTGGAGAGGGGCGGCGGCGCCGACGGTGAGGAAGTCGTGGACTTTGCGGGCGCGGGAGATGAGATGCTCCGGCGCGATGATATGGCCGAGACGCCAGCCGGTGATGGAATAGGTCTTCGAAAGGGAGCCGCAGGTGAGCGTACGATCCCACATGCCGGGCAAGGTGGCGAAGGTGGTGTGCACGTGCGGAGCGTAGACGATGTGCTCGTAGACTTCATCCATGAGGACGAAGGCATCGAACTCTTCGGTTAGGCTGGCGATGAAGAGCAGTTCTTCGCGGGTGAAGACCTTGCCGCTGGGATTGGAGGGATTGCAGATGACGATGGCTTTGGCGCCGGAGGCGAAGGCTCGCCGGAGTTCGGCGCGGTCGAAATTGAAATCAGGCGCGTGCAGAGGCACGTGGATGGGGATGGCGCCGGTGAGGATGGCATCGGCGGCGTAGTTTTCGTAGAAGGGGGAGAAAATGATGACTTTATCACCCGGATCGCAGGCGGTCATCATGGCGCACATCATGGCCTCGGTGCTGCCACAGGTGACGACGAGGTGGCGGTCGGGATCGATGTCGAGGCCGGTGAACCGCTGGTGCTTGCGGGCGAGGGCCTGGCGATAACGCGGCGCACCCCAGGTGACGGCGTATTGATGATGCGGACCACGAATGGCGACAGCGAGGGCGTCGATCAGTTCAGCAGGCGGATCGAAGTCAGGAAAACCCTGAGCGAGGTTGATGGAGCCGTGGCGATTCGCGAGGCGGGTCATCTCGCGGATGACCGACTCGGTGAAGACTTCGAGGCGTTTGGCGGGCTGGGGCATGGGGGAGGGACGGACTGCAAACTGGAAACTGCAAATATCAAACTGCAAATTGGGAGGGAAGCGATCAGGGGAAGATGTTGCGGTTCCAGGCGTTGACGATGACTTCGACGGGTTGGTCGAGGAGATCGCCTTCGGTGAGGTGGAGTTGCATGAGGCCTTGTGGCCATTCATAGACGAAGGGGAATGCTGCGCCAAGGCGCAATGACGCAAGAAGCCCTTGGCAGAGATCGACACTGCCAAGGGCCTTGCAAAAGGGGTCACGATCGAGACGCCCTAAAACTGTTCCAAAAGATAGCCAATCAAGTCGGTGGAGGTTACCATGCCGACCAGGGTTTCATCATCGAGTTCGACGATGGGGACTGAATGGAAGCGGCCTTTTGCGAGCACCTCGGCGGCGTCGCGGATGGAGGCGTTTTTGCGCAGCACGCGAGGCTCTTTATTCATGAGGTGCTCGATCGTCATGGTGTGGTCCAGCGTCGCATCCACCGCCCGCTCGTCGGCGTTGAAGGCATCGCCAAAACTAACGCGCAGGATGTCGGAGAGGCTGACGATTCCCAGGAGGCGGTGGCCATCTACGACAGGGATATGATGGATGCCGTGATCGTGGAGCAGCTTGCGGGCTTTGGAGATGGGATCACCATGGTGGAGGGTGATCAAGCCGGTGCTCATGCTGGGGGAAACAGGTTCGTTGCGTTTCAGGGTTGGTAAGTAACCTTGGCACCGTCGCGTCTCTGCTACTCCGCCGCAGTTGCCTTATCCCGTGCCATTCTTGCCGAGAATGCGGCGCGGACTCAAGCTGCCTGGGCGAGGGTTTCGTCCTCGTGCAAGTAGCACGAGGGGTCGGGGGCCCAGAAGTCGCCGGTCATTTGCAGGGCGCGGACGCGGAAGCCGCCGCCGCAGACATTGAGCCAGCGGCACTGGGCGCAGCGGCCGGTCAAATGGTCCTTGCGACTGCGCAGGGCGTTGAGCTGCGGGTGATCGCGATTGGACCAGATCTCACTGAAGGGGCGCTCTTTGACATTGCCCAGGGTGAGGCTTTGCCAGAACTGGTCGGGATGGACGTTGCCCTGGGTGTCGATGTTGCTGATGCCGGTGCCGGAGCTGTTGGCGCCGCCGCCGTTCCAGTTGAGCAATTCCAGCGCCCGCGCGGCCCGTTCCGGATTTTCGCGCAGCAGCCGCATGTAGAGATAGGGACCGTCCACCGGTTGGTCGACGGTGAGGACTTCGCGGGGTTGACCGGCGGCGGCCCACTTGGCGGTACGATCGAGGATCTTGTCAATCGCGCGGCGGGTGTCCTCATGCGGCACTTCGTTGAGCTCCGCGCCGCGGCCGCTGTAGACGAGGTGGTAGAAACAAATGCGCTCGATGTCTTCACGTTCGATGAAGTCGAGGATGTTATCGAGGTCATCAATGTTATGGCGCGACAAGGTCAGACGCAGACCGACCTTTTGGCCGACGGCTTTGCAGTGGCGGAAGGCGGCAACGGCCTTTTCGAAGGCCCCGCTGCGGCCGCGAAAATGGTCGTGGGTTTCGCCCATGCCGTCGAGGGAAATGCCAACATAAGAGAAGCCGATGTCCTTGAGGCGTTGGGCTTTCTCCGGAGTGATGAGGGTACCATTGGTGGATAGCGTTAGCCGCAGGCCTTTGCCGGTGGCGTATTCGGCGAGCTCGAAGAAGCGCGGGTGGATCATCGGCTCGCCCCCGGAGAGGAGGAGCGCGGGCACCTTGAATTGTGCGAGGTCATCCACCACGGTCTGGCACTGATCCCAGTTGAGCTCACCGGGGTAATGCTTCGAGCTTGAGTCCTGGTAGCAATGCAGGCACCTCAGGTTGCAACGCCGCGTGATGTTCCAAACGACGATTGGCCGCCGCTCGGCAGCACTGGAGGGCGCTCCATGACCGCGGCCATAGCGCAGGTGGTCCATGGGCTGCGCGATATCGCAATAGAGGCGGGTGAGATTGATCATGGAGACTCAAACGCCACCTGGGATGGCCCCGGCCTGCCGCATCTTGCGGAGTCATGAGACGGATTTGTGGGTGCGGGGGACGAGGGAATTGGAAAGCGGGGCGGCATTGTTGGCGTTAAAGGTGGCCGCTTCATGAAATTCTTGTTCCGCGTCCTGCCTCTTCTCTTGCTCACGAACCTCCATGCCACTGAGATTGCTGCCCACCGGGGATTTTCGGCGCGGGCGCCGGAGAATACCGTGGCGTCGTTCAAGCTGGCCTGGGAGCAGGGCACGGATGCGTGCGAATTGGACATGTACCTTACGGCGGATGGGCAGATTGCGATCCTGCATGACCAGGACACGAAGCGGACGACGGGGGTGGCGGGATTGATCGGCCAGACGACGCTGGCAGCGCTGCAGAAGCTGGATGCGGGGTCGTGGAAGGATGCGGCTTACAAGGGGGAGCGAATCCCGACTTTGGCGGAAGCGCTGGCGACGCTGCCTGAGACGCCGGGGAAGCGGTTTTTCTTGGAAATCAAAGACGGTCCGCAACTGGTGCCGGTGCTGGCGCGGCAGCTTGAGGCTTGGAAACCGCGGGCCGCACAGCTTTGCCTCATCGCGTTTGAGCGAAAGGTGGCGCAGGAGGCGAAGAAGGAGATGCCCTGGATCAAGGTGTACCGGCTGTCGTCAGAGCAGACGAAGGACAAGAAGCCGGTGAATTTGACGCAGTTGATCGCCGATACCAAAGCCGACGGCTTGGACGGGCTGGACCTGGGACTGAAGTGGCTGTGGAATGAGGCGTTGGTGAAAGAGGTGCGGGCAGCGGGACTGGAGTTGTATGTCTGGACGGTGGACAAGCCCAAGGACGCGAAACGTTTGGCGACGCTGGGTGTGGACGGCATCACGACGAATGATCCGGTGATGGTGCGGAAAGCGCTGAAGTAGGTCCGCGAAGGTGTGCATTTTGCATTCCCGTTAACGGGGTCTTTTGCATGAAAATGCGTTTTGGGGCGGGTCATTGTCTGCTTGAAGTCATCGTAAATCGTTGATTTACAACGGTTAAAGCAAAATTCAATGGGGTGGCACCTGGGGTGCATGAAGGCATGCAGTCCCCACTTGCCATGATTTCCCTGAATCCCCAACCTTGCTATCCGCTGCTACGGACCGTCGCCCTGGCGGTAGGCGCCTTGGCGCTGCTGACGGCGGTGACCGGAATCATGGCCAGCCTGACGGTACTCGCCTGGGTGGTGGCCGTGATCTCCCTGGCGACCTTTACCGCGAGTTTTTACCTGAAATCCAGGTGGTAGCCCCTTTCAAACCCTCCAATCCCCCCATCGTCATGTTATACACCATTGCCATCGTTCTCCTCATCCTCTGGGCTCTCGGCTTCGCGACAGCCACCACCCTGAGCGGCTTTATCCACGTCCTGCTGGTGATCGCGATCATCATGATCCTGCTGCGCGTCATCCAAGGCCGCCGACCCATTTGAGGAATCGCCTCATTTCCAACCCGAACCAACGACACCGAAACACACTACGCTATGAATACTAACACTGACGAAACGACCGCCCGGAACGTGGGCTATTTCACGCTCGCCCTGGGCTTCATGATTCTGACGCTGTCCTTCCTGAGCAGTTGCAATACGACCAAGGGCGTCGGCCGCGATGTCCAGCATGTCGGTTCTCACATTGAGAGCGGCGCCGATCATGTGCATCGCAAAATCCATAACTAATGAAGACGCTTTTCCACCCCGTTATCTCGATCGTTGCCGGGATCCTCATTCTCATGTTTCCGGATCTGCTGCGCTACGTGGTGGGCATCTACTTGATCGTCACGGGCGCCGTCGCTCTCTCGCACCGCTCGTGACCCATTTCCTTACACCCGATCCAGATTATGACTGACAGTGAAACACGCATCCAGACGGTCTTCGTGGCCGCACTACTCCTGCTCGGCAGTCTAAGCCTTCCTCTGACGGGCTGCCGCGAAAAGACTCTGGGAGAGAAAGTCGGCGACAAGATCGATGACGCCCTCGACCAGCGGCCAGCCGAGACGATTCGCGACAAAGTTGAGGACATCAAAAAGTAACCGTTCACTGCCAAATTGTTCTCCGGACCCTGCCGGAGGTGAAGGGCCAAGAGTGCCTTCACCTTCGGCAGGGTCGGCTGCGTCTGGAAAGCCGCCGTCCGAACTCCAAACT
>JAXMIV010000638.1:0-3831 GCA_034377045.1 Prosthecobacter sp.
CTGTTAGCGTTCGTACACCTTGGCGTTTCCGTGAAGCCCTTTACGGTGCCGCCGGTCATGCCGGGGAAGGCCTCGAACTTCAATTTCTGATCGGCGAGCACCTCGCAGAGTACGGTGCCCTGAACTTGCCCGGCGCCCGGACGTTTGGAGGTCGGGATCCATGAAATGGCGGGTCCCCAATAGCATAAAGCATAACGCCATGACCAAGGTTTGTGACAGCCCACAAAAAAGAGCGGCCATCGCTGGCCGCCTTCTTGTGTGGGCTTGGGGTGGGTATGCTCCGCCTTATACGGCCCTTCCACAAGCACGCCGATGTAGTCGGCCTGGACCTTGGAGCGGACGGTGAGTTTGACACCGATCTTGCCGAGGTGGAGGTGAGCGACCTGAGCGATGGGCTTTGTTATGCCTCACCCACCGAACGCAGCAGAACTAACGCGGCGCTGTCGGCGACGCGATAGCGACCTTTGGATGCAAGTGTCGCAAACGCCTCAGTGACCGATGGAATCAATCCGTGGCGGAACAAGCCCACGACCAAGCCAAAGATCAGTTCGGGTGTGGTGCAGCCCGCTTGAGCGACGACCGTGTCTGGCATTTGCAAAGTCATTCTCAATCATATCCGCAGAATGGCGGCATTCAAGCCGATCTCTGCCGTGAGCGGGGTCGAATGAATGGGGGGAAACGGCTCGGAGACGGTCGGGACCGAAGAGCGCATCAGGCATTTGCCGGGCAGCTTGGCTTCACCTCGGGCCCAACGAAAAACGCGGAAGGCCTTTCGACCTTCCGCGCTCTGTTGGTTTTGGGGTAGTAAGTGTTGCCGCGGATTAGTAGCGGTAGTGATCGGTCTTGTAAGGGCCTTCAACGGGCACGCCGATGTAGTCGGCCTGTTCCTGGGTGAGCGTGGTCAGCTTGACGCCGATCTTGCCGAGGTGCAGGCGGGCGACTTCTTCGTCCAGCTTCTTCGGCAGGACGGTGACGCCGATCGGACGGCTGTCTTTGGTGGCCCACAGTTCGATCTGCGCGAGGGTCTGGTTGGTGAAGCTGTTGCTCATCACGAAGCTCGGGTGGCCGGTGGCGCAGCCGAGGTTCACGAGACGGCCTTCAGCCAGCATGTAGATGCTGTTGCCAGCCGGGAAGGTGTAACGATCCACCTGGGGCTTAATGTTGAGGCGCTTGACGTCGGAGCGGGCGTTGAGCTTGTCGACCTGGATCTCGTTGTCGAAGTGGCCGATGTTGCAGACGATGGCCTGGTCCTTCATCTTCTCCATGTGCTCAAGGCGGATGATGTCCTTGTTGCCCGTGGTAGTGACGTAGATATCGGCATAACCAAGAGTGTCTTCGATCGGCATCACGCGATGGCCTTCCATGGCGGCCTGGAGGGCGCACACGGGATCGATTTCGGTGACGATGACCTGGGCGCCCATGCCACGCAGAGCGGCGGCGCAGCCTTTGCCGACATCGCCATAACCACAAACAACGCCGACCTTGCCGGCAATCATGACGTCCGTGGCGCGCTTGATGCCGTCCAGGAGGGATTCGCGGCAGCCGTAGAGGTTGTCGAACTTGGACTTGGTGACGCTGTCGTTGACGTTGATCGCAGGGAAGAGCAGCTTGCCAGCCTTCGCCATTTCATAGAGGCGATGCACGCCGGTGGTGGTCTCTTCGGAGACGCCTTTCAGGTCCTTGACGATCGTGTGGAAAATGCCCGGCTGTTCCGCGGCGATTTTCTTCAGCAGGTCCTTGATGACCTTCACTTCATGGTTGTCGGAGGGGGAATCGACCCACTTGTCGCCGTTTTCCATTTCATAACCCTTGTGGATGAGGAGGGTCACGTCGCCACCGTCGTCGACGATGAGTTGCGGGCCTTTGTCGCCGGGGAAGATGATGGCCTTCCAGGTGCACCACCAGTATTCTTCCAGGGACTCGCCCTTCCAGGCGAAGACCGGGGTGCCGGAGGCGGCGATGGCGGCAGCGGCGTGGTCCTGGGTGGAAAAGATGTTGCAGGAGGCCCAGCGGACGTCGGCGCCGAGTTCCTTGAGGGTCTCGATCAGCACGCCGGTCTGAATGGTCATATGCAGGGAGCCGGTGATGCGCACGCCCTTGAGGGGCTTCTGCGGGCCGTACTTCTCGCGGGTGGCCATGAGACCCGGCATCTCGTGCTCGGCGACGTCGAGCTCTTTACGGCCAAAATCGGCTTCGCCGATGTTTTTCACTTTGTAGTCAGCGGACATGTGGGATGTGGGTTTGGAGGGTGTAGTTAGAACAAATCAACGTATCAGGATACGATGATATGTTCCTGAAATGGGCATGTGTCAACGGCGGAATTCAATCCAGGCCCGCCTCTTTGCTGATCCTGCCTAGCTCTTCTTGGCTGACTTGGGCGCCTCTAGGAACGACGCCAAGGCCAGCAGAATCGCCGCCACGACGACGCAGGAGTCGGCGACATTGAAGGAAGGCCAGGGGTGAAAGGGCCAGAAACCGAAGTCAAAACGCAGGAAATCCACGACGTAGCCGTGCAGCAAGCGGTCCGTGAAGTTGCCAAAAACCCCTGAAATCAGGAGAGCGACGGCGGTTTTGCTCATCCAGCCCGGGAAGGCGCCCTTCCGATACAGCCAGCTGATGAAAAGGACCGCGCCCAAGGCGATGGCCCCGAAGGCGTAGTTGGCGTATTCCGTGCCGTTGAACATGCCAAAGGCCACCCCGGTATTGGCGGTGTGGTGGAGCCAAAAAGTGTCCTTGATCACTTCCGTCTCAGGACCGTGGAGGGTATAATGCTGAACGATGTAATGTTTGCTCCATTGGTCGAGCGCGTAGAGGGGGACGGAGAGGAACAGAAGCAGACGAAGCATGCCCAGATATGGAACGCGGATGCAGGCCGCGCCAGCATTTGCTGCCGCGAAATGCAGCAAGGGGCGCCTTGGCTGCGTTGAAGGGAAAGTCCCATGAATACTTTTCTGCTATCCCTCGCCTTTGTCACCGGGTTTGGTCTTTCGTGCGCGGCGGCGACGAAACCGAACGTGGTCATCATCCTCGCTGATGACCTCGGTTTCGGCGATGTCCAGTGCAACAACCCGGAACGCGGCAAGATTCCAACCCCAAACATTGACAAACTGGCCGCGCAGGGAATGCGCTTTACCGATGCGCATTCGTCCTCCGGGGTCTGCTCCCCGTCGCGCTACGCCTTGCTGACCGGGCGCAACCATTGGCGCTCACGGCTCCAGGCTGGCATTGTCGGTTATCTCGAAAAGCCGCTGATTGCTGCGGATCGTTTGACGCTGGCTTCCATGCTGAAGCAAAACGGTTATTACAGCGCTTGTATCGGCAAATGGCATCTTGGCTGGGATTGGGACATCACACCCGAGCAGCGCAAGATGCTTGATCCCGGCCGGGCTAAATCACCGCCGGTGACGGAAGCGCATCTCAAGGCCTGGCAGGAAGTGTATTCCAAGCTCATCGGCGGGGGACCGACAACCCGCGGTTTCGATGAATACTTCGGCACGGATGTTCCCAACTGGCCGCCCTACTGCTTCATCGAGAACGATCGCACGGTGGGCATTCCCACCGAGTTCCTGCCCCGCGAACTTCTCAAAAGGCACCTGGCGGGCATTGGCGGCCCGGCCCTGAAGGGTTGGAAGCTGGAAGGCATTCTGCCGGGCCTCACGAACCGCGCCTGCGACTTCATCGCGCGGCGTGGCGCGACGAAAGAGCCCTTCTTTCTCTACATGCCGCTGACGACTCCCCACACACCGATCGCGGTGAACGCGGAATGGCAGGGGAAGAGCGGTCTGGACCAGGCGGTGGCTGATTTGATCATGGAGACCGATGCCGCCGTGG
>JAXMIV010000639.1:0-4192 GCA_034377045.1 Prosthecobacter sp.
ATCTTCCACGACTGCGGGCACGGCTCGTTTTTCAAGTCGAAGCTCGCCAATGACATCACCGGCTTTGTCGCCGGCCTGCTGACCTTTGCCCCCTACTACCACTGGCGCTGGGAGCACTCCCTGCACCACGCCACCTCGGGAGATCTCGACCACCGCGGCACCGGCGATGTCTGGACACTCACCGTCGAGGAATACCTCGCCTCCTCGCGGTGGCGGCGCTTCGCCTACCGCCTCGCCCGCAATCCCCTCGTCCTCTTCATCATCGCTCCGGTGACCTTGTTCGTGATCCTGCAAAGGTTTCCCTCACCCAAGGCCACGCCCCGGGAAAGGCATTCCGTCTGGTGGATGAACCTCGCCATTCTCATCATGGTCCTGGTTCTCGGCAGCATCTTTGGTTTCGGCAGGTATGCGATCATCCAATTGGTGGCCACCATGACCTCCGGCGCCGCGGGCGTTTGGCTGTTTTATGTGCAACACCAGTTTGAGGACGCCTATTGGGAACGAAAAGAAGAATGGGACTACACCACCGCCGCGCTCCAGGGCAGCTCCTTCTACAAGCTGCCCCGCATCCTTCAGTGGCTCTCCGGCAACATCGGCTTTCACCACATCCATCACCTCTGCCCCCGCATCGCCAATTACAACCTGGAACGCTGCCACAAATCCAGCCCCGTGTTCCAACAGGTCAAGCCCCTGACTCTGCGCGCCAGCCTCAAGTCCATCCGCTTCCGTCTCTGGGATGAGAACGCAGGCTCCCTCGTCGGCTTTCGCCATATCCGCGGCCGCCCGCGCCGCCGTGTTCGCCCCGTCAAAGCCGGCGACTCGGACGCGCCACCACCCTCCGCCTGACCTCGGCGCGCTTTCAATGGCTCAGCCAGCCGCCCTCACCTCGCCGATCGCGGCGGCTCGCAGGCCATGGCCGCTGCCTCGTTCTGAGTTCATCCACATCGGTAATTGCGGGAGAAAGTTGCCCTGTAGAAGCTGCAGGTCATGACAGAGGATGTGCCCCTCATGTTTGACCTCCAGCGCCGCCTCCACGGCCGAGCAGGAACTGTGGTAGCGCTGCATGATGATCTCAAACGCGGATTGATTCACATACGTCCGATGGGCCGGC
Organism: Prosthecobacter sp.; assembly: GCA_034377045.1. Classification (GTDB taxonomy): domain Bacteria; phylum Verrucomicrobiota; class Verrucomicrobiia; order Verrucomicrobiales; family Verrucomicrobiaceae; genus Prosthecobacter. The sequence goes on from JAXMIV010000639.1 coordinate 1,112, forward strand.
CCGCCGGCAAGCCGGCACGCATACACCACCGGTCCACCCACGATTGTCAGTCCGTGCGCCAGTCGCACCATCTGCACCATGCCGTAGTCGACGCCAACGCCGAGTCCGACATTGCCCAGCACCGGCGTAAAGGACGAGTGATGCTCCTTGTAAAGAGCCGCAAAAATCTCATGACAGCGCTGCGCCGCCTGCATGACATGATAGCCTGCATCAGAGCCGCTGTAGAAATCCGGGAAATAGGCCAGCGTGCCGTCACCCGTGAATTTGTCGAAGATCCCAAAACTTTCCTTGGTGATCATCTCAATCTCCTCGCACAGGCTGGTCACAAACCGCGAAAAATGCGCCGTGCTGTGGGCTCTCAGCATCAGCTCCGTCGATCGGCGGATGTCAACGGCCATGACAAACGCTTTGCATTCCGTCCTTTCCAAAAAGAGCTGCTGAAAGCTGCCGTCATTGAGCAAGCGCCGGCCGGCGGCCGCGGACACCCGGCTTAGCAAAAAGGCCAGCTCCCGTTCCTGCTTGAGGTGTTCGAACGCATGGCCTTCCGAACCTCCGTTGGCTTGGGCGGTGTCGCTGGCGCCGCGATCGCACTGATCGGTCTCCGGCGGGTCAGCGGGTCCTGCGCCACCGATCACTACCGGCATGCCCAGGGACCCGCCGTGCGCCCCGCGCAGCGTCCGTTGTGACCATGGCGCCGCGTTCATATGGCCTTTCGGGTGCATCACCCGTTTCAGCGCCTCTTTCAGGTTATAGGTGGGTCCCTCGAGGTGCGGCAGATCCTGCCAATGGGTGGCCTCCGTCGCGAGTGCCGGGGCGGGCACCAGCGAACTGGGAGGTGGGGTAAGGTCCAGCTGTGTCCGGCGCATGGGAGTTGCGGGGGCTGCGAAGTCCAATTTGACACTGACAGTTAACTGAGTCCATATTATCCGTAATTATTATAATTGTCAAAGGACGGATTCTTAACTTTGTCACAATTTTATCAGCAAAATCAGACTTTTGCCCGCAGCGCCTCTCATCCTCCCTTCCAAGTATCCACCCAAAAGCTTGTATAGAACTTCGTTGAGCAATTAGGTAAACTCTTGATATTCCCGCACCTGCACCCTCCAGAGAACCCTTTTTCCGCTCGCATTGCCTGTTCGAAATCGCGCCCGTTCCATGGAACCCGCCATTCTCCCAGTTGATCAGCCCCTGCGCCGCACCCATTCGAATGTTGAGTGGGAGCGCCTAGTTGCTCACAGCCCCGCGGTACTCTACACCCTGAAAATCCAGGGCGACGAAGTCTTCCCGGTGTTCATCAGCGACAATGTGGAGCGGCTTCTTGGCTTCACCCCGGAGGAATCCACCAGTTATCAGTGGTGGCTCGACAATCTCCATCCGGAGGACCGCGACCATGCCGTCGCCACCTTGGGAGCCGCCCTCGAACACGATTGCTACTCCATGGAGTATCGCCTGCGCCACCGCGACGGCAGCTTCCGTTGGGTTGAAGACCACAGCCGCGTCCTCCGCACCGCCGGCGGCCAGCCGCACGAGATGATCGGCGTCCTCATCGACATCACCGAACGCAAGCTCGCTGACGAAGCCCTGAAGATGCAGGGCCGGGTGCTGGAATGCATGTCGGAAGGCGTCACCGTCAGCGACGAGACCGGCCTGATCGTCTTCAGCAATGATGCCTGCAACGCCATGTTCGGTTATGCCGAAGATGAGCTCGTCGGCCAGCACTGGTCCGTCTTGCGTAACTCCTCTCCCCAGCAGAGCCGGCAATTCGTCAACCAACTCCTCGGTTATCTTCAGGAAAACGGCGGCTGGATGGGCGAACTGAACACTCGCAAGAAGGACGGCGCCGCCTTCATCACCCGCGCCCGCATCAGCAGCCTGGAAATCGCCGGGTCGAAGTCCTTCGTCTCGGTCTTTGAAGACATCACCGAGAAGCGCGGCATGGAGGCTCAGTTTCTGCGCTCGCAGCGCATGGACAGCCTCGGCCGCCTTTCCAGCGGCATCGCGCACGACCTCAACAACATCCTCACTCCCATCCTCATGGCCGTCTTTATGCTTCGGCGTGAGCTGCCGCAGGGAGAGTTTGAGAAAACCGTCAAGCTCATTGAAACCAACACCCTGCGCGGCGCGGACCTCGTCAAGCAACTGCTCAGCTTCGAGCATGGCATCGAAGGCCAGCGGGAGGTGCTGCAGCCGAACGAACTCGTGCGCGAAATCGTCAAAATGGCCGCCGGCACCTTCCCCAAGGACATCACCATCGTCTCCCGCCTGGCGGAGGACTGCTGGCCGCTCGTCGGCACCGCCACCCAGCTCCATCAGGTCCTCCTCAATCTCTGCGTCAATGCCCGCGATGCCATGCCCGCCGGCGGCACCCTCACCTTCACCACCAAGAACCTCCATTTTGACGACAACTACGTCGCCATGAATGCCGCCGTGACCCAGGGCCACTACGTCCTCATTCAGGTCGCCGACACCGGCGCCGGCATTCCCGCTGACATCCTCGACAAAGTCTTCGATCCCTTCTTCACCACCAAACAGCGCGAAGGCAACGCCGGCCTCGGCCTGTCCACCGTCATCAGCATCATCAAGAGCCATGACGGCCTGATGAATCTGCGGAGCGAAGTCAATCGCGGCAGTACCTTTGAAATCTACCTGCCCGCCTCGCCCGATGGCATCGAGTCCGGTCTCCTCCGCCTGCGATTCCCTTCCCAGAGGCAATGGCGAATTGATCCTCGTTGTCGATGACGAAGACGGCATCCGTGACGTCATTGCCGAGACTTTGCGCGAGCAGGGCTACCGTGTCCTGACCGCGGCTGATGGCGTCGAAGCCATCGCCCTCCATTCCCAGCATCGTCACGACATCAAAGTCGTCCTCACCGACCTCATGATGCCCTCCATGGATGGCCTGACCATGACCCGCATCCTCAAGCGCCTTGATCCCGCCATCAAGATCATCGCCTCCACCGGCATGGGCAGCGTTCGTGGCCTTCAGGACAAGACCACCGAACTGAGCGAACTCGGCGTCAAGATCATGCTCGCCAAACCCTATCGCGCCCTCGAGATCCTCACCGCTCTCACCACCCTGCT
>JAXMIV010000640.1:0-2905 GCA_034377045.1 Prosthecobacter sp.
GGCATCACCACGCCGCGGCAGACACCGGATCTCGACGGCGAGGTGATGCTGCAATGCGCCGCTCCATTCCAACGCACGTCGCCCTTCCTCACTCATCCGGTCTTCAACACCCATCACTCCGAGACCGAGATGATGCGTTACCTGCACCAGTTGGAGGCACGGGACATCGCGCTGAATCGCAGCATGATTCCGCTGGGTTCCTGCACGATGAAGTTGAATGCCGCGGCGGAGATGATCCCGCTGAGTTGGCCGGAGGTCGGCGGGCTGCATCCCTTTGCGCCTGATGACCAAACGGAAGGTTATCGCGCGATGTTTGCCGAACTGGAAGCGTGGCTGGCGGAATGCACCGGCTTTGCCGCCGTGTCCCTGCAACCGAACGCGGGCTCACAGGGAGAGTATGCGGGGCTGCTGGCCATCAAGCGCTTTCACGAAGCGCGTGGTGAGGGTCATCGGAATGTCTGCCTGATCCCCACCTCCGCGCACGGCACCAACCCCGCCAGCGCCGTGATGTGCGGCTTCAAGGTCATCCCCGTCACCTGTGACGACCAGGGCAATATTGCCGTGAGCGATCTGCGCGCCAAACTGGCGGCGCACACCGGCCAGGTGGCCGCGCTGATGGTGACGTACCCATCCACCCATGGTGTCTTTGAGGAGAGCATTGTCGAGATTTGCCAACTCACCCATGAGCACGGCGGCCAGGTGTACATGGATGGCGCCAACATGAACGCCCAGGTGGGCCTGACTTCACCCGGCCGTATTGGCGCGGATGTCTGCCACCTCAATCTGCACAAGACTTTCTGCATTCCGCATGGCGGCGGCGGCCCCGGTGTCGGCCCCATCGGGGTCGCGGCGCACCTGAAGCCCTTTCTGCCCGGCCACCCCGCCTGGCCTAACTTCAAGGAGGGTGCCGTCTGCGCCGCCCCCTGGGGCAGCGCCAGCATCTGCACCATTTCCTGGATGTACATTGCGATGATGGGCCCCCAACTCGTGGATGCCACCAAGTTCGCCATCCTCAACGCCAACTACATCGCCCAAAAACTTGCGGCGTCTTTTCCCACCTTGTACAAGGGCGCCCACGGCTACGTCGCGCACGAGTGCATTCTGGATTTCCGCCACTTCAAACACATCTCCGTCGAAGACGTCGCGAAGCGTCTCATGGACTTTGGTTATCATGCGCCGACGATGAGCTGGCCCGTCGGCGGCACCTTGATGATCGAGCCGACCGAAAGCGAATCGAAGGCCGAGCTCGACCGCTTCTGCGACGCCATGCAGCGCATCCACGCGGAGATCGAGGAAGTGGGAAGCGGCGCGCTTTCCGCCACCGACAATCCCCTCAAGAACGCCCCACACACCGCGGATGCCGTGTTGAAGACGGAATGGTCGCACGCCTACAGCCGCGAAGCCGCCGCCTTTCCGCTGCCATGGGTCCGCGAAGGCAAATACTGGCCTCCGGTGGCGCGCGTGGACAATGTCTATGGGGATCGTAATCTTGTGTGCTCGTGCGTGAGTGTGGAAGAAGCGGCTCAGGACTGACAAATCGCGGGATCTTCCATGGAATCGACGGCTCCTCAGGAACATGCGTCTTGCCAGTCACGGGCCGGTTGCCTAGCATCGCGCCCATCATGCACACACATCCGAATGGTACAGCCGGGATCATTGAAGCACTGGAGCCCAGGCTGGCGCCGGCTGGCGTGATCAGTCTTTCGACGGTGGGCGGGATCCTCACGATCAGCGGTGATGGCCTGGGCAATAGCATCGCCATTACGGATGTTCCTGGCACGCAAGGACCGGGCGCGCCGGGCACCGGCACATGGACGATTTCCGATCCGGTGGCGATGGGGGGAACCTCCTTCTTTCTCAATGGTGTTAACAAGGGTACTGCGGACTTCGACATTCCCGCGCAGACCGCGATCAAAGCCACCTTGGGAGACGGGGACGACCGGCTGGACATCATTCCCTCCGACGCACCGAGCGGCATCATGCTTTCCGGCGTGTTGAACATCAATGCCGGCAAAGGCGACGACATCGTGAATCTCGGTACGGGTGCAGGCCAGCAGATCGTGATCGGTGGCGCCACCACGGTGAATCTCGGTGACGGCAATGATACCTGGGCCGGCAATGCCAACGCGGTGTTTAATGGCGCCGTCAGCATCTTAGGCGGCACAGGCAATGATGGGATTCGGTTCTTCAACACCGGCGATCACATCTTTCAAAAGGGCTTGAGCGTGGATTTGGGAACAGGCACAGACACGTTCCGCACCATCAGCAATTTGTTTGAAGTGCTGGGTGGCGTGGTCTCCATCAAGGGAGCAGGCTTGGCGGGCACGGCGCAGACGATCGACTTTGACCCGGATACCGGCATGATTGAGGGGGCTGTCACCGTCGCGATGGCGGCTGGAGACTTGACCATGGAAGTCGGCACGGTCGGCACCGACATTTTTCGCTTTGGCGCAGGGCTGACGATCACTACCGGCGCCGGAGATGACTCCGTGGTCTTTGACGGTACTGTGACCGTGGCAGGCGCGGTGTCCCTGGATCTGAAGGATGGGATCAACACCACGACGCTCACGGCCAGCCGGACGATGCAGGCAGGTTCGCTTTCCATTAAGGGCGGCGCAGGTACCGACACTGTTACCTTCGATGACGACAGCACACTGATTGTCGCGGGCGCTCTGAACGTGAGCCTCGGGGCCGGTGCCAATACCTGGAATGTCAACCCCGGCCAATCCCTCACCGCTGGGTCTCTGACCTTCACAGGCACCACCGGCGATGATGCCATCAACTTCACCAACGCCAGTCTCACGATTTTCGGCAGCGCCACCATCGGCCTCGATGCCGGCGACAATGCCACTACACTTGCGCCTACGGTAGCCGGTTTCATCGGTGGCACCCTCAGCCTCACAGG
>JAXMIV010000641.1:0-5359 GCA_034377045.1 Prosthecobacter sp.
ATCGAATACAATCGCACGCTGCATCAGCAGCTTCTGGAGGCGGAGATCTCACATGTGTATGAGGAGTTTTCAGGTGAACACACCTGGGAGTACTGGAACGAACATCTCGCGGACTCGCTACGCTTTTTTGCGGGCGTTACGCCGCCGGTTCCTTGATCCGCTTCGTCAGATCCAGCTCGATGACGCCATACTTCTGCTCATAGGCTTGCAGGGTCTGCGTCAAGTGATGCCAGAGGCGCTTGGCGCCATCGTAGGAAGTGACGACGCGGCTGACAATGCTCGCGTCTTCCTCGATCAGCGGACCGAAGGCATTGAGGTTCATGGCGAAATCCAGCACCACTTCGTTCGGCGTGGCGAAAATGCGGCTGACGTTGGAGTAGGCCGCGGCCGGGGCCTGAGCAAGCTTGGCGGCGGGTGGGGATTCGGAGCCGACGATTTTGACAGTGTTTGACATGGCGGTGCTTGGTTAGAGTGGTTCAGGCTAACACACGTTGGGGGTGAGTGTATACATTCAAGGTTTCGCCGCGCAAAAAACCCACCAGGGTCTGCCCCGATTCCCGGGCGAAGTCGATCGCAAGGCTGCTCGGCGCGGAAATCGCGGCGACGATTGAGATTCCGGCTGCCAGAGCCTTTTGAATGATCTCAAAGGACACGCGCCCGCTAACCAAAAGGATGTTCTTTTCGAACGGCAGCAGACCGCGCAGGAGGCCATACCCCAGCACCTTGTCCAGAGCGTTGTGCCGGCCGACATCTTCACGCAAGATGATGAGCTCGCCCCGCGAATCAAAAATGGCGCTGGCATGCAGGCCGCCGGTTTTGGCAAAGGTTTCCTGTGCCGCACGCAGTTTCGCGGGAAGGCCGGCAAGCAGTGGCGAGCTGACCTGCCAATCGGTGGTCACGGGGGGAAATCGTTGAAAGACGGACTCGATGCTGGTCTTGCCACAGAGCCCGCAACTCGAGGCGCTAAAGACATGCCGGGTGAGCGATTCCCAGTTCACCACGGCACCGCCGAGCAGGACATCCACCACGTTTCCCTGGCTGTCGGCGGTGCGCGGACACTGGGAGATTTCCAGGATGTCGCGCGCCTTTTGTACCACGCCTTCGCTGACGAGAAAGCCAGCGGTGAGTTCCTCATCATGCCCGGGGGTGCGCATGACCACCGCGACGCTGCGCCCCTCCACGCGAATCTCCAGAGGCTCTTCCCGTGCGGCGAAATCCGCACGCATTTCCGTTCCCACGCCAACCGTGATCCGTTGGAGCGTGACGTCTGTCATTGGCGCTAGATCATGATCGGTCATGCCGGCGCCTCCACCAGCTCCGAGCTCATCAGGCCGTGCGCGACATGCCGCGGCTCGGCGATCATTTGTATCAATTTCTCAAAGACATCCCGCCCGCGCACGATCTCAATTTCCACCCGCAGGAAATAGATGGGGATATCGCCCGGGGGCAGCTTGGGAAAGCGGACGAAATCCTTCTCGGTGGTCAGAATGGCGTGGGCATCGGCCTTCTCGCAGCGATTGATGAAGTGAATGATTTCCTTTTCCTGAAAGCGATGATGATCGTTGAACCGGACGGTCCAATGCACCTTGGCACCGAGTTTGCGCAGGCCATTCTCGAAACTTTCCGGAACCGCGATGCCCGACAAGGCGCCCACATACTTGCCGCGCATGGAGTCCAGCGGCAGCCGTTCGCCCGTGTGAATGTCCTCGAAATGTACGGGCCGGTGACGGCATTCGATGATTTCAGCCACACGATTATAGCGCCTGATTTTCGCGATCAGTTCCTCACTGTCGCCATCCGATTTGGTGAGGAAGATGTAGCTGGCACGGTGGAGACTGGAGGGCGGCTCCCGCAAGGTGCCGCGGGGCAGCATGTAACCCGTGCCAAAGGGGGCGGTCTTATCCACGAGCACGATATCGTGGCGGTGTTTCAATTTCAGGTACTGGAGGCCATCGTCCAAGATCAACACATCGGCGCCAAATTTGCGAATCGCATGCGCGCCGGCATTGACCCGGTTGCGATCCACCACCACCGGCACGCCGGTGCAATTGTTAGCCAGCATGAAAGGCTCATCACCGGCCGTGTAAGAATCGAGCAGCACCTTTTCGCCGTCCGAAACCACGCGGGGCAGGGACTCGCGGGGCTTGCGGGCCAGGCCGAGCTTGGCAGCGATGCGCCAGCCCAGCGGCACTTTGCGCTGACGCTTACTCTTGTAACCCCGGCTGAGAATCGCCACGCGCCGGCCCTTATCGCGCAAGGCCTTGGCAAAGAGCTCCACCACCGGAGTCTTGCCGGTGCCGCCGACGGTGATGTTGCCAATGCTGATCACCGGCACACCGAGGTGATGGTCGTGCAGGTAACGCTCGCGATACAAAAACAGCCGCAGCCGCACCGCACCGGAGTAAATGCCGGACAAGAACCAGAAGATGGCGCGGCACACCATCGCCTGCAGTCCACGGCGATCGTGGATGATCACGTCGATGATGAACTTTTCGAGGTCTTCCAGGGTATCCTTCATGAGACCTGATGGGCTGCGCGTTTGGCCACGGCGCACTGGTAGCCGTTGGACCGGCCAGCCTCAAGGGATTGTACGGGCCTCAGAATTTGCCGTCCCGAGATTCGAAATGGGTCGGTTTGCCCAGGAGCGCTCCCCCCTGGCTGATCCAATGCGCCACCCAATCGATGAGCTGGTCTTCGCTGACGGTGAGCTGGTCGAGGGTGGTGAAGGAGCGGCCGGCATCGCTGAGCAGGGCATCTTCGGCTTCCGCGCCTTCGATCTGCACGGGCTTTCCAAAGAGTTGACCAAACCGTTCCGCGGCGGCCCGCACGGACAATTTGGCCGCACCGGCAAGGTTCACTTTCCAGGCGGGAGAAGCCGCTTGTTCGAGGCTGAGGAGGGACAGGGCGTTGGCATCTCGCTGCCAGATGGTGTTGAACCAGCCCATGCGGACATTCACCGGACGGCCCTGCCAAACCTGCATGGCCACATCCACCAGCACACCATAGCGCAGATCGGTGGCGTAATTCAGGCGGATCAGGGAAACGCGCGTGCCGTGCGCTAGCGCGAAGTGCTCAAAGATGCGCTCCCGCCCGAGGCAGCTCATCGCATATTCGCCCGCCGGATTCGGCACATCGGTTTCGCGGCTGCCCGAACCGGTGACCGGCACGAGGCCATAAACGTTGCCGGTGGAAAAGGCGGCGATTCGGCTCTGCGCGAACTTCTGACACACCAAGCCCGGCAGCCAGGCATTCATCGCCCAAGTCAGCGGCTCCTGGCCGGTCGAGCCGAACTTCATGCCGGCCATGTAAACGATGTTCGGCGCGTCAGGCAGGCGCTTCAGCGCGCTCTCATCCAGCAGATCGCAGGTGATGGTCTCGACCCCATGCTCTTCCAACTCCGCCCGTGCCTCCGGAGTGCGAAAGCGCGAGACGCCAATGATTCTCCGCTGCGTGCCTGCCGCGTCACTGGCCCGCTTCGCCATCCCCACCAGGGAGGGCCCCATCTTACCGGCGACGCCGAGGATGAGGATGTCCCCTTCCAGGCGCCGCATCATTGCCACCACGGCGGGTGTGGGGTGGCTGAGTTGGGATTCGAGTTCGGCGATGGAGGAGGGAGGCATGCGATGGCCCATTCAGGGCATTCCATCAAACTCGACCCGTCTGGACTTGGAAAGCCTTTTGCAGCAGTCAGCCAAACAGAGTCAGCAGGGGCTTGCCATCTTCCAGCAGATTGTAGGGACGGCCCAGGCGATCCATGGCCTCGAGATTGTCGATACCCATGGCGTAATAAACCGTCTTCGTGATGTCTTCAGGCCTAACCGGTTGGTCCTTCGGCAGCTCCGCCCGCGCATCGGTGGCGCCATAAACTTGGCCGCCGCGGATGCCACCGCCCGCCATGAGAACACTCATGCACGCCGTCCAATGATCGCGCCCGGCGCCGATCGAGCCTCCGGAACGGCGGTCGCCAACCTTGGGCATGCGGCCCATTTCACTGGTCACCAGCACCAGCGTTTCGTCGAGCAAGCCACTTCCTGAGAGGTCTTCCATGAAAGCGGAAAAGGCGCGGTCAAACTGCGGCAACAGGTACTTTTTCAAGCAGTTGAAGTTGTCCCCGTGGGTGTCCCAGCCGCCGGCGCTCTTGCACTGCTTGGCGATGCTTTCGTCCTCCTTCCAGAAGACGGTGACGAAGGGTACGCCGGCCTCCACGAGGCGCCGCGCCATCAGCAGGCTGGTGCCGTTGATCGTGTTGCCATACCTCGCCCGCAACGCTTCAGGTTCGGCGGCGACATTGAAGGCATTCGCGGCGTCCGGCGAAGAGAGTATTGAGAACGCACGGTCCTGTGATTGGACGTAGCTTTGCACATCCGCCTCATGATCGAGGTCGCGGCGCGCTCCATTCAGGGCCGACAGGAGCGCCTGCCGATCTTGCATGCGCGACGCGGTCATGCCGCTGCCTTGAAGGGTCAGCGTCGGCGAACTGAAGCTTAGGGGTTCTTCAAACTTTCCATTCAGATAAAAAGGATCGTGCGCGACGCCGAGCCGGCCGGCGAATTGCCCGGGGCGGGTGAAGGGCAGCTTGCTCGGCTTGTGTGGCAGCGACATCACTTGGGGCAAACTGGGATGCAGAGGCCGGCGGGAACCCACCACACAGCCCATATACGGCCAGTCATCAGGATACGGGCGGCGGTCATTGCCCTGCTGCTTAAAGGTCACATCCGGCGGATGGCCGGTTAGATTGTAGTAGTAGCCCGCGTGATGATCCCCGGTGGCCAGCCCGCCGTCCGTCACCCCATGCACCAGGGCGAAATGATGGGCCTGCTTCGCCAGCAAAGGCAGGTGCTCGCAAAGACGGATGTCCGGGGCCGTGGTGCGGATCGGTTTGAACTCGCCCCGATATTCCATGGGCGCCTCTGGCTTCATGTCCCACATGTCAATGTGGGAGGCGCCCCCGCAGAGGAAGAACAGCACCGTGGATTTCGCCGGTTTCGCAATCTTCGGGACACCCGCAGGACCCGCCGTTGAAGCCTGCACGCCCGGACCAAAACGCAATCCCGCCAGCCCCAGGGTCGAGGCCGAGAGGAAGTGCCGCCGGTTCATCGCCGACTGGAACAAGGGCGTATTCATGATGAATGAGACTGGCTTTGTACGTTCCCACCTTTTGAAAGTTTGCCGCCCAATGAAAGTTCCCCTTTTCCTCACCCTGCTGGTCTGCCTGACGATGTCCGGATTTGCGCTCGCGGCGGATTCGGCGGCGCCGGTGTCGGACAGCATGTCCCTGGATGAAATTGCCCAGGCCTTGGAGGCGTATCCGCCGCGTTGGGAATTCGGCGACCAACGGGCGGCCATCACGGCCTCGCTG
>JAXMIV010000642.1:0-5879 GCA_034377045.1 Prosthecobacter sp.
GGATACGGCCACTGGTGGTGCTAACCACGGTTCTTTGGCATGGACTTGAGCTGCCGTACGCCGCGGTCCTCGCGGAGATCGCAAGATTGCTTGAAGTTGCGGTGACTCTTCCGAGGATGCGCGGCGGTTTCGCTGTGATTAGCTCCCAGCTTGCGGGGCAGGGGCCGCACTTTTGATTCAGGGGCGGGGATTGATGGCGGCGGCGTGTCTTTTGGTTTTGATTTCATGGCATGGTTTCTATTTGGGTTTGAAGCGGAAGATCGGCCGGCGGTTTCGAGATGGTCATTCATGCAGCAAAGGTGGAACGCTCGCTGCGCCACAACAGGCAGCAGGCGGCTTTCCATACCATTGATACAGCCGGCACTTTTGCTGGCTATGGGTAACAACGCCTCTCTCATCTCAGCCGTTTGCTGAGTTGGGCGCGCCGGTGAAATTCGCCTTTGTGCCCAAAATTCCCTTGGAGTGTTGCGGCGGCCCGGATTAATTGCCTGACATGGAACCGGACGAGCCCACCTCAACCTCGCCGCATCTACGAGCTGCGGATGAGGCGCTGAATGATTCTGATCGCGAACACAAGGATCGGTTAAATGAATTGCAAGATCTCAAGGCCGCCCTTGATGCGCATTCCATTGTCGCGATCACCAACCCGGCGGGTGACATCACTTACGTCAACGACAAGTTTTGCAAGATCTCCAAGTACCCGCGCGAGGAATTGCTGGGTCAGAATCATCGGATCATCAACTCCCGCTTTCACCCGAAGGAGTTCTTCACAGGGATGTGGCAGACCATTTCACGGGGTCGCGTGTGGCGTGGGGAGATCAAGAATCGCGCCAAGGACGGATCATTTTATTGGGTCGACACGACCATCTTCCCCTTTCTCGACAAAAGCGGCAAGCCGAAGCAGTACATCGCCATCCGCACGGACATCACCGTGCGGAAGCAATACGAAGAGCAACTGGCGCAGATGGCTCGCCGGGTCGCTGAAAAAAACAAGGAACTGGAGGCGGTAGTTTACGTCGCCTCTCATGATCTGCGCTCGCCCTTGGTCAACATCCAGGGGTTCAGCAAGGAACTGGCCCTCTCATGCCAGGAAATCCATGCGGAGATTAGCAAGGCGGAAGCTCCGGCTCTGAAAGAGCGTCTCGCGCGCACTTTGACGGCGGACATTCCGGAGGCTCTCGAGTTCATCTTGTCTAGCGTGACAAAGATGGACGCGCTGCTCTCAGGATTTCTGCGCTTTTCACGCCTGGGCCGGGTGTCCATGAACATCGAGTGTTTGGACATGAACCGTATGATGACGGAAATCAGCCAGACTATCGGATTTCAAGTGCAGCGGGCGGGCGCATCGCTGCGGATTGGGCCTTTGCCACAATGCTATGGTGATGCTGTGCAGATCAACCAAGTCTTCTCGAACCTTTTGGACAATGCGTTGAAGTATCGATCTCCGGAGCGCCCCGCGGAAATCTCCGTCACGGGCTACTCGGAAGATGGAAATTCGATTTACGTTGTCGAGGATAACGGCGTTGGTATTGATGCGGGGCATCAAGGGAAAATCTTTGAGATCTTCCATCGGTTAAATCCCACGAATTCAAATGGCGAAGGTCTGGGTTTGACCATTGCTTTGCGAATTATGGAGCGGCACGAGGGGAAGATCTGGGTTGAATCCGACGTAGGAAAGGGCTGCAAGTTTTCGGTATTGTTGCCGGCGCTGCCTCCATCGCAATTTTTACCTTCAACCAAGCCAACAGCAGCATTATGAAACGTGAAACGGTGATACTGATTGCTGACGATGATGCCGGGCACGCCCGGCTCATCGAGAAGAATCTTGGCCGCGCCGCCTTGAGCAACCGAATCGAGCGGTTTGAGGATGGGCAGCAGGTTCTGGATTTCCTATTCTGCCGGGGAGAACGGCGACGTGAACCGGATTCGACGTATCTGTTGCTGTTGGACATTCGCATGCCAAAAGTGGACGGTGTGGAAGTCTTGCGGCAACTCAAGGAGGATCCAGAACTGCGGAGGCTTCCGATCATCATGCTGACGACTACCGACGATCCGCGTGAGGTTCAGCGTTGTCATGAGCTCGGTTGCAGCAACTACATTGTCAAGCCAGTGGACTATCTGCAATTCGCCGATGCAGTGATTAAGATGGGCAGCTTTATCACCTTGGTCAGGGTCCCAGAACTAAACCACATTTCCGAGTAAAGTGCGCATGGCTGTTCCGCAATCTTCGACCGTGCTTATTGTCGACGATGACAAGGGCCTCGCTCGGGTCATGGCGAAGATGCTGCAGCGGGATGGAATAGTCGCGACTTCGGCCTACTCAGGTGAAGAAACGCTCCTGCAATTGGAAAAGGAGGTTCCTGCGTTGATGCTGCTGGATTTGCAACTGGGAGACTTCAACGCTAAGGAATTGATCGAGCGTCTCGAAGGAGCTGGCCTAACCGTTCCCTTCATCATCATCACCGGGCAGGGGGACGAACGGGTCGCAGCGGACATGATGAAGCGGGGCGCGCTGGACTACTTGGTCAAGGACGTGCAGTTTTTGGAACTCGTGCCAACGGTGGTCCGGAATGCATTGACGCACCTCGACAACAAGAACCGGCTCGCGGTGGCGGAAAAGGACCGCCGCCGTCTGGAGAAGGAAATCTTGGAAATCTGTGAGCGTGAGCAGCGGCGAATCGGCCAGGACCTGCATGACGATCTTGGGCAGCAGATTGCAGGGCTTTGGTGCCTTAGCCAAGTGCTTGAAGATAACCTCAAAGCACAGCAATCGCCCGAAGCTGAGGCTGCCAGCAAGATGACCGGGCTTCTGAAGGGAGCATTGGCGCTGACACGCTCCCTGGCGAAGGGATTGCATCCCGTGTCAGTCAAGTCTGGTGGATTAACCGCCGCGCTGAATGACCTGACGCAACGCGTGTCAGATACCTTCCGCATTGAGTGCCGCTACAAATGCCACACCGCGGTTGCGATAGACGACAACGTGGCGACTCAGCTCTACCGCATTGCCCAGGAAGCGGTCACCAATGCGATCAAGCACGGCAAGGCTAAAATGATTGACATCGAACTATCGGCCAACCCATTCCAAATGGTTTTGTCAGTGCGGGATCAGGGCGTGGGACTGCCGCTGTCTGATCCGGAAGGAAAGGGCATGGGGATGCGCATCATGCGTTACCGTGCGGGCGTCATAGGCGGTGTTCTTCAGGTCCTGAATGATCTGTCGGGGCAGGGCACGGTCGTCTCATGCACAGTTCCGGGCTCTGAATCGGCTGAGGAGCCGCTGGACGTACGGCAAATGCCCGGGTGCTCTCAGCCATTGGCTGAGGAGTGAAGCGACGATGTGCCGATTGTTTGGCAAATACTTTGTGGTCATTATAACGGAAGTGAATTCAAAGAGAAAATCATCAACCGTAAGGGACGGCCCCGAAAGAGCCCTTCCGCCATCTGAGTCCCTGATGGTTTCGCAGCCAACCACGCCATACACCGACCTCACACTGGGGCTTTGTGACTTGAATCCCGGTGAGGTTCTGGGAAAAACGGAGCGCGAACAGCGGGCTCTCGGCAATGATGTTCATGATGATCTGGGGCAGCAGTTGGCCGGCATCTGGTGCCTAAGCCAGGCGCACGAAAGTAACCTGTTGGCGCAAGAGCACCCTGAGCAGGAAGAAGTTTCGAGAATTACGGGACTGCTCAAGGACGCCGTGGCAGTGACTCACACTTTGGCGCGCCGCCTCAGCCCGGGAGCCGCACATCTGGGTGGCATGCCAGCCGCACTAAGCGACCTCGCGCAAAGGACGGCGGCCACTTTCAAAATCGCTTGCCATTGGCATTGTCCCTCCGTAGTCGCTCTGGATGATGTGCGGGCCACGCAGCTCTTTCGTATTGCCCAGGAAGCCGTGACCAATGCCGTGCAGCATGGCCATGCCAAAGAGATCGAGGTTGACCTCTCCTTTGACCGCAAGCACATCATCTTATCCGTGATTGATAACGGCACAGGCATCTCAGAGTCGAGCGCCAAAAAAGGGGGGGTCGGAGTCCGTATGATGATGTATCGCGCGGGCATGCTTGGCGGCGTACTTCACATTGCCAACGCTCGCAGCCATCCTGGCACCATGGTCACCTGCAAGATTCCCACCTCCAGTCCCGCTCCTTAACCGTCATGCCCAAAAAACCCACTCCTCAGCCGGCAAAAGAAGCGAAGAAGAAGGTCTTCATTGTCGATGACCATCCGGTATTTCGCGATGGTCTAGTGCGTATCGTCGGCCAGAATGCGGCGCTTGTGGTTTGTGGTGAGGCTGACAACGCGGCGCAGGCCTTTGGCGACATCTGCCGTCTAGACCCGGATCTAGTCCTGATGGACATCGGCCTGCCAGGGAAGAGCGGATTGGAACTGCTCCAGGACGTGCATGCCTACAAGCCTGAATTGCCCGTGTTGATCATTTCCATGCACGATGAAACGCTTTATGCCGAACGGGTGCTGCGGGCGGGAGGCCGCGGCTACATCATGAAGCAGGAGGGGCCCGAGAAGATGACTCAGGCGATCAATAAGGTTTTAAGCGGTCAGGTATATGTCAGTGAGCGCATCGCCGCCACGATCCTCGACGCTCTATCCCGGCCCCGCTCCGCGGCCACCACATCGGTTCTAGCGAAGCTAACGGACCGCGAACTCGAGGTCCTTCGGCTCACCGGTCAGGGAAAGGATAATCGAATGGTGGCGGAGGAATTGCACATCAGTCTCAAAACTGTGGACACGCATCGGGCACACCTCAGAGAGAAGCTAGGCCTGAAAAACGCCACCGAACTCATCCATTATGCGGTGCGCTGGGTTGGGGAGCAGGTGTAGCTGTAATGGAGCTGCCACGCGGCCGACGAACTGCCGCGTCAGTACCGCGAACGGCATCGGCTGACGTCACCTCAGCCATTTACTGAGATGCGTCACGCGCCTCTGCCAATTGGAGCTAATTGCGGGAGTCGATAAGCTTGAGAGACCGACGGCGCTGCACAGCCCGATCGCCTCGCAAACTCTACCTAAACTGTTATGGATTCGCCCCTTGAAGTCACCTTCCGCCACATGGATCATTCACCCGCCGTCGAAGCACGCGTCCGCGATGAGGCAGCTTCGCTAAAGCGTTTCTTCTCGCGGCTGGGCGGTTGCCGGGTAGTCATCGAGGCGCCGCATCAGCATCGCAAGCATGGAGGCGGTTACCATGTCGGCATCGCCCTTTCCGTGCCGGGCAATGACATCGTGGTCAACCACGAGCCCTCATTGCATGGTGCGGTGACGCAAAGCGAGACCGGCGCACCGCAGAAGCATCAGAAGCCACAGCCTGACCATAAGGACATTTACGTCTCGATCAGGGATGCCTTTTCTGCGGCGCGTCGCCAGCTTCAGGATCATGCGCGCATCCTGCGCGGCGACACGAAAAGCCACTGCAACGAACTGGATACACTTTGAGTCTCCGAGAATCCTCACCCTGCCTTTCCTATGCATATCCTTTGTGCCACTGACCTGTCCGCGGAAGCGAAAGGCGCGGCTGATGTTGCCGCGGCCTTGGCCGCAAAACTGAACATTCCATTGCGCCTGGTGTACTGCACTGAGCCCTTTATTGCCGTGGGGGACGGGATGGTCGTCCCCGTGGACGATACACATGTCCGTGAACAACTTGCCGCGGAAACTGGGCGTATCCGCTCGACTGGCGTCGATGTGGTGTTCGAGCTCTGCCATGGAAGTCCGCCAACCGAAGTGGCGGCCTCGGCTCGGGACCCTGCGACAGCCCTGCTTGTGCTCGGGCCGGTGACGGCAGGTCTGATGGCGCGCTTTATCGCCGGAAGCGTCGCGAAGCAGACAGCGGAAAAAGCCATCGTTCCCACTTTGATTGTGC
>JAXMIV010000643.1:0-10051 GCA_034377045.1 Prosthecobacter sp.
GCCCATCGAGCCGCTGCGGTCCATGACGATCGCCATGGCGACCATCAGCTTGCGATGCTCCTGCTTCATCTCCATGGAGACGGGCAGCAGCGGGTCGATGGTGGACTCGAAGTAGCCACCGGCCGCGAAGCTCTTTTTGCCACCCGCCATGAGCAGGCTGCCGCCCTGTTCGCGAACGTAAAAGTCCATGGCCGCGAGAAACTCCACCGGCAGATCGAAGGCCGGCACGTTGTTGAAAATGACGCACTTCGCGCCGGCAAGCTGACCCGGCCGCACGTTGCGCAGATCAGCCACGATCTCGACGGTGAAGCCCTGCCGCCGCAGCGTCTCAGCCACCGGATCATCGGTGTAGGCCGTCAGCAAAAGCACGCGGGGACCGCCGGCGATCTCGACCATCGCTTCATGCCGGTTGTTGCCACTGTAAGCATCCCTGGCCGGTCCGATCACCGCCTCATAACTCATGACACCGGCGACGCCGCCACGATCGGTAAAGCGCAGCAATCCCGTGCCTAACGAAACCTTCACCTCGGTCACCTTCAATTCGCGCCCATCCCGCAAAATGGTCAAAGGCACGACGCCGTCCTGCGTGCCCCGCACCTCGACCTCGATCATGAACGGCTCGCCTAACTGCACGCGCGACGGCAGGCGCAGCGCGGCCACGCGATAGTCGATCGGTTCAGGATCACGCGCCAGGCGGTAATCCAATTCCACCCCCTGCCGCGCTAGCTTTTCGGCGATGCCATCGAGGGGTTCCGTGGAGTAGCCGTCCGTGAAGGCCAGCACACGCGCCGGTTTGCCGTGGCCTTCCCGTTGCGCATAGGTCAGCGCCTGGGTGATGGCCAGCGCGGTGCGTGTCTGGGTGCGGTTGCGCGCATACAGTTCCGCGCCTTCGGCGCCTTGCTGCATCACCTCATTGGCATAGTTCAAAAAGAAGATCCGGTCCTGACTGCCGCGGCTGCGCTCCAGCAGTTGCCGCCATTCATTGACTCCCTTGGCCATCGGTTTCTCGGCCGATACCGAACTGTCCAGCAGCACCCACAAATCGACGCCATCCGCTGCCTGGCGCCATTGTGGCCGCGCCAGCATCACGGTCACCAGCAGGATCAGCAGCAAGCGCAACGGCCGCCACAAAGACAGTCGGGGAAACAACCAGCCCGCCAGCAGCAGGAGCGGCAGCAGCGCCAGCCATTCGGGATTGCGGAGGATCATGACAAAGAGGGTGCCGGGGCCTGTGCCGGCGGCTGGGAGCGGGTGAACCACCAGCTCGCCGCCAGTGCGCCTAACAAAAGGAGCAACCACAACCGCCAATTGGCATCCGCCGCATGCGTGGTCTCCACCTGCGCGGCGGTGATTTGAGCGAGTTCATCAAAGGGTTTCGCCGCTGAGAGATCAGCTTCGCGAGTATCGGCGAAGTGGGCGGCGCCGGTGAGCAGCCGTTGGCCGCCTTGCTTGACTTCGAAGAAGCCTGGCTGCGCCGGCGCGCGCATGAGGTGACTCTGCGCGAGGGGGATCGTTTGCGCGCCGGTGGCCTGGGTGAAGGCAAGCGCCGCCGCCTCCGGTTGGCGTTGATGAGCCACCTGCAGCCGCTGGCGCAGATCAAAATTCGCGGCTTCGGGCGCCACCTTTTCCTGCCGGATTCCTTCCAGGAAACGATGCAGGAGCACCGCCAGCGCCGGCAGTTTGCGGGCATTGCTGGTCGCCAGATCGAAGTGGCAGAACAATTGCCGCGTGCCAGCCGCAGAGGTGCGCAGGCTGATCAGGGGGCGTTCACCCTGCCACAGCAAAATACGATCCCGCGCTTCACGGGGAATCACCATGCCTTCGCGCACCAGAAGGGATTGCCAGTTGAGGCCCTGTGTCAGCGGATGATCCTCCGCCACGATCTGCCCGGTCAGGAATGGCGCGTTCGCCGCGGGTGAGGGCGAGGCGAAGACACAGGCCGCCTGATTCGCCGCCAACGCCACACTCGGCGGCCAGACGATGACCCGCACATCCGCGCGATCCGCGGTTGGCGCCACTTCGCAGTGATCGAAGCGTTTGAACAAATCGGTCAGTTCCTCGGCCGCCCGTCCCGAACCACCGGGTCCATGCAAAGTCAGCGGCTTTGGGCGCGGACGCTGCACGGGAAGTTGATCGTCCATAACCAAACTATCCGGAGACAGCGAAAGCAGAAGCCGCTCATCAGCTCCGATAAAGGGTCCGGACAGGCTGCGTGTTTCTCCGGGGCCTAACGGCAGGTTTGTCCACGCAGAGGCTTTATCACCGCTGCCGGCGCGCCATTGACGCTCCTGGGCGGTGTGGCCATGATTGCGCACCAAGGCGCGCCAAATCCACTGGCCGTCCTTTTCTTCCACCGTCACGCCCACCCAGCCGACATTCGCGGTCTCCTGGCCGACGGAGAGCACGCGGCCTCCATAAGGCAGAACTTCGTTGGGCAGATGATCCGTGATGAGCAGCACCACGCCTTTTTCTCCCACGAGGCTGCGTGCGGTGCGCAGCGACGGCGTGAAATCATGCACTCCCAATACGGAATCCCACTGTCGCTCGGCCGCAAACATTTCCGCCGGCGCAGCGCCGTGGTAGAGCGTCGCTGCTTCAGGATCAGAAGAGAGCAGAGTCAACTCCACTTTCGGCAGGTTTCCGCTCAGAGTGGCGACCGCCTTGCGCGTGCCTTCTGCCGCTGCTTCACGAAAGGCCTGCATCGACGCTGAACTGTCCAAAACGATGGCGATCCGTTGCACCGCGTCCTGGTTCAGCCAACGGGGTCCGGCGAGCAACCAGGCAAGCAGCAACACCATGAGCAGTTGCAACCCCAGCGGAATCGAAAGGCGCAGGCGCTCGATGCGATTTCCCGTTTCCGATTCCCGCCGCATTTGCTGCAGCAGGAACAGCGTGGTGATCGTCTGACGCCGGCTGCGGCGCTGCAGGAAGTGAATCGCCAGCACCACCGGAATGCCGAGAAGGCACCAGGCGGCAGCGGGGTTGGCGAAGGAGAGGCTCATGGGGGCAATTGTGGTTAGGCGACCTCTACAGCGTTTCCCGGTACGCCTTCGGCGCGCAATGCCTGGACAAAGTCCGGCTCGGCGGCCACTCGCGTCATCGCGACTCCGTGCTTCAGCGCCGCGCTCTTCCAAAGATCAAAGTGCCGCATGTAGACCTGGGTGTAGCGTTTCAGCAGATCCGCTTCCACGCGATGCTCGTGAGGCTGATGGCTTTCCGCGTCGACGAACTCGTAGTTGCCACTCCAACCGGGCGCAGCTTCCTCCTGGCTGTAAGGCGAAAAAACGAGGCCCCGGCCACTGCGGGAACTGAGCGAGGTGAGCAAGCTTTCAGGCGCCGCGGGGAAAAGCAGATCGCTAACCAGCACGCGCATGGCTCCAGCGCGCAAGGGGATGCGCGACAGGGCAGGGGGCTCCGTGGCCAAGGCTTCCGGAAGCCGCTCCGTGTCTTCGGGCCAGCGCCCCGCGAGGATGGCGGCGTTATCGAGCAGAACATGATCCTGACCGCGCACCGCAAAACAACGCAAGGCCGCTCCGGTTTGCAGAGAGGCCTCCACCACAAAGGCGAAGAGTTCAAGGCTGCGCTGCTCTTTGTTAGGAAAAGCAAACATGGAGTCTGAAACATCGACCACCAGGTCCACCAGCGGCCGCACCTCCTCACGATAGAGCTTCATCGAGTACGTGCCCGTCCGCGCATAAGCCTGCCAGTTGATCTGCCGCGGATCATCGCCTGGCAGATAGACCCGATGGTCCTGAAAATCGAGACTGCTGCCGACTCCGGCACCCATGAATTCACCGGCGTGTCCGCGCCAGCGCTGCTGCCTGAAAGGCAGCTTCAGCACACGCGCCCAAGCCCGAGCTCGCGCCTGGAGGGCACGCAGGGCAGCGGCATCATGATGCAGGGTCATTGGCATGGCCGGGGAGTTGGGTCTGTAGGCACGACTGGGCCTCAGTCTCGAGCTCACGATAGACGCGCATCTCCTTCGAGGCGAGAAAGAGCGCCGCCAGCGTCCATAAGCCGCCGGAGATCGCACCGCCTATAAAGATGGCTCTGTGCTGACTCCAATCCGCGAATTCCCCGAATAGCGACGTACCCGGTGTGATCATGCCAAGCCCAATCACCTCCTTCACGTCCATGGCGTCGGCGAGCATGGTCAGCAAAACGCCTGTGGTGATCAGTACGATATGGACCAGCCACCAGTTGGTGAAGCGCTGCTCACGCAGATAGGGCACGCATACCGGCACCACATTCGCGCTTAGCAAGCAAAGGGTACAGAGCATTGAGTCCTCGTCAAAGTGTCGCCACAACATCGCCGCCATGATGCTCAGGGGAGCCAGGCACAGCAGCAGATAATAGGGCACTCCGGCAGCCCATCCTGGATATAAAAAGCACCCCGCCATGCGCCGCCACCGGCCACCGCGGGTGAAGCTCGCGACTACCGTGGGAAAGCGCGGCATGGCTTCGGTCATGACATCCATTCCCAGCAGGATGGTGAAGATCATCGCCGGGAAGAAGGCCCAAAACGCCGTTTGCCAAGTCGCATGCCCAAGGGCGAGGCCAACCCCCGCCGCCGCCATGATCCCCATCACACCCAGGCCGACCAGGCGTTTGACCGTGCTGTGGTTTTCTGAAGCTGGCGCAAATCGCGAGGCTCCCAAGGTCAGCAACAGGTAGGTTCCATAACCGGCAATGACGAGGATGACGGCCAGCAGTCCAAGCTTCTCGGTCCCTGACACTCGGGCAAACTCATCAGCCATCGAATCTCCCATGCTCTCAGTCGCCAGCCCGACGACGAAAACCCCCAAGGTCACCGCCGCCAAAATCACTCCCGCCGCCAGCAGCAGCCTGAGCAGCACTGACTTCTGCGAGGAAAACGCCACCAACGCCGCCGTAGTCAGCGCCGAACCCAGCACCATGATCCCAAGCGCCGCGATCTCCCGGACAATCTCAACACCGCCAAAATGGTAACGCGCCACCATGTAGGGCAGCAGGGAAGAAGCCACCAGCAGCGTCTGGCTGAACAAAGCGGCCCATTTGCCATACACCACCCGCAGGGCCGGCATGTTCGTCAGGGTCAGCATGTCGAGCGTGCCTTCCGTCGCTTCCGAATTCAGCGCGGCAAAGCCCCGCAGCGGCATCACGCCCAGCACCACCGCGAGCGCCAAAAACCAAAACAAACCGTTGATCACTTCCTCGTTGGCGCCCAGCAGCGCACTGCTCATCAGCAGCGCCAGCAACACATGAAATTGAATCAAGGCGACCGAGAAAAAGCGCGTGCGCAGGCCGTGCCGCAATTCTTTGACGATCATCGGACTGTACCAGTCCGAAAAGTCACGCGGCAGAGGAACGGGAGGGGCTGAGTTCATGATTCCGCCGCCAGGTGGCGGGCCTCCATGCGCACGTGGCGGGTTTGATGAAGGGCCAAGGCCGCGATCAGGGCCAGCAGCAGCGGCCACAGGCAACTGATGCCAAAGCCGAGCAGCCGCAAAAACTCCATCTCTGCGGAGCTGGCTTTGGCTTTGGCAAAGGTGAGTGTGGCTTCCACGGTGCCTGGCATCAACACGCCGGGCCACCTCACGTCGGTGGCGACCGCCAACGTTGTGGCGATGAGCATCAAAAAATACTGCAGAACCCCAAGGAAGAGGCTCATGCCGATGTAGGGCGCCAGCAGATCCCGCCACCGGCCCGCGCAGATCAGATGCACGAGGGCAGCGCACATCCAGGTGCCGGCCACGGCCATCCAGGCTCGCATGGCCGCCTCGGCATTGGCCATCACCAGCGCGGCCAGTGCCAAAGCGCAGGCGATCGCCATCGAGTACACCATTCCGTTAGGCCATCCCGGCGTCAGGAACCAGGCCAGCACCCGCCCGGCAAGACCGCGCCGGTAAAAGGGAATGAGCAGGGAAGGCACCTCATTGCGGGTCTCAATCAAAGCATCCATCGAAGCCATGGAAGCCACCGTGGCCGCCGCGATCAGCAGCCCGGTGGTGAGACTCGTGGCTGCCCACGCCACCAGGATGAGGATCAGGATTGTTCCCGCATGCACCAGCCGTTTGACCACCGCCAGATGCGATGCCGCCGGCGCGATGCGTGTCGCCGCGAGGCTGAGAAAGAAGAAAATCAGCCAGGCCGCGCCCGCGATCACCGCCAGTGCCAGCACCCACCCAGGTGGGAGGCTGCCAAAGGCCGCGCCAAAAACCGCGAAACTGCTGGTGCCCGAGGGCGAAAAGGTTCTGATGAAGATATACGAGATCGCCATGACGCTGGGTCCAAAGGCCACCAGCGCCACGACCACCGCCCGCAGCCAAAACTGCTTTTGCGTGGACAGGCAGACAATGCCCGCGGCGATGACCATGCCCGCGATCCACTTGAGGCCCAGGAAGCCCAATTCGCCCAACAGATCCGCCCCTCCGAACACATACCGCGCCACCACATAGGGCATCAGGCTCAGCGCCACCAGCAGCGACTGCAGGGCCAGAGACGCCCATTTGCCAAAGACGATGCGCGCGGCGGACAGCCGGGTCAGCACCAGTGTCTCCAGCGTGTTGGCTTTGATCTCCTCCGCCAGTGCTGAAAAACCGCGCAAAGGCAGGATCACACACAGTACCAGCGTGCTGAGGCCGTCGAGCAGCCAGCTTGTTTCACCGGCGTCCCGCGCGGCGCCGCTGACCAGCGTGATAAGGATCAGCAGCAGATGCAGCACCAGCAGCACGCCGCCAAACATGCGCGTGCGCAGCCCCTGGCGCAGTTCCTTCACGACCATCGGCGAAAGCCGGTCGGAAAAGTCCGCCAGGGAAGCGAGCGGCGCGGTGGCGGTCATGCCATGAGAAAGCGCTTACCGGCGGTCCAGGGAAAACCGGCCCGCGCCAGCGAAGAAGAGCATGAGGAAACCGCTCAGGTAAAGGAAGGCGAGTTCCCCAGAGCCGGCCGCGGGAGCTACTTTGCTGAAAATCGGGTATCCCTGGTGAACCATGAAAAAGGCCACACCCATGTTGATCGCGAGGACGAGGGCGGCAAACCGGGTCATCAATCCCAAGAAAATCAGAGCGGCGCAGATCGCCTCCGCAAACACCATCAAGCCAAAGGCCACCTGGTTAGGTATTTGTGGGATGGGACTTTGGAACTGGGGCGCGAGCGTCTGAAATTGGAGGAGTTTGTTCAATCCGTGAACATACAGCATGGTGGCTCCGACACTCAGGCGCAGCAGCAGCAGGCCGAAGTCCACGGAGGTTGGCAGGAATGAAAGAGTCAGCAGTTTCTTCATAAGTACCAAGACCATGAGGCAGATTAGGGGCCACCAGCAAGGCAAAAGATCATTGCTTAAGACATGAAAGTCTTTAATGCCTGCCGTTCGTGACGTAAATAACCACAAGAATGCTGGAAACTCCTGTCATGCTTGGCGACGCAGTTTGGGACGGTTATGACCGCGAGGTGGTGGAGCGTGTCTGGACGCTGGCGCAGATCGTGCCCGGCAATGACGCCGCCGTGTGGCGGAAGGATGAGTTTGGCGCCTGGATGCACCGGCTGGAGTACCGCAATCGCAACAGTGAATTCGGCTGGGAGGTGGCCGACTACGGCTACCGCGCCCGCGCCAGCGGTGTCGCCGCCCTGCGGCCCATGCAGTGGCAGAACCATGTCGACTTCCTCGTGGCCGCCCGCAATCAGGCCGTGATCAGCGCCGACGGCCTGCGCAATGCCCGGCGTTTGATTTAGCGAAGCTGCGCCGAGCGATTACAAAAGCCGCTTTTCGTTGGGCGATCTTGAACGATATTACGGCTGCATGGCAGAGGACAGTTTATCTCGCTCGGATAACAAGCGCCGTTCTTCCGGCTGCCTGCGAGCTTTGGTGATGCTCATGCTGGGACTGATGATTGCGGGCGGCGTCCTGGTTTGGAAATTTCAGGACTGGGCCAGGGCAGCGTTCGTTTGGTTCGGTGAACTGCCGACCCGCCTGGTCTCCCAGACGCTGACCGAAAGCTTTCGCGAATCCGTGACCGCGATCAGTTCCACCAATGGCGATGTTCTCGAGGTGGCGGTCATGAGGAAGGACGAAACGGTCACCAAGTATGACATGAAGAGTTTCTTCAATGACCTGGTCTACCTGGGCACCACCGTATCGGAAATCAGAACACCGGTGGTTTATCGTTACCACATCAAGCTCTCCGATCCCTGGGACCTTCGGGTTGATAACGGGCGCTGCATCGTGCATGCGCCGGCCATGCGCCCCTCATTGCCGCCTGCGATCGAGACTCAGGGCATGGAAAAGAAATCGGAAGCCGGCTGGCTGCGCTTCAATGCGGCGGAGAATTTGGCCGAGCTTGAAAAGGGCCTGACACCGTCCCTGGAAAGGCGGGCGGGCAACAAACATCAACTGGATCTGGTGCGGGAGCCCAGCCGCAAATCCGTCGCCGAGTTTGTCAGAAAATGGCTGCTCAAACAGGATTCGGCCACCACCGCGCGGATTGTCTCCATCGTCGTGTTGTTTCCGGATGAAATTCCGGAATCCGGGGAACCGCCATCCACGGCACCGACGCTGCTGCTTGAGGCGCCCTGAGGTCGAGATCGCAAAAAAGTCGACAATCTGGGTGTGCTGACGGTCCGGGATGCTTATCGTACCGCCTCCCTTGATGTCGCGCCATCGCTCCAGCCTTCTCCTCTTCCTTCTGGCGATCATGCCGCTCGCGTTGCTGACGTGGTTGGGCACCTACCTGATCCGCGACGCGGCGCGCAGCACGGACGGCGCGATGCAAGCCGTGTTGGAGGAGAGATTGGCGGTGGCCGATCATCAGCTCATTCATGATTTGCGGGAGTTCACCGATCAACTCGACGCCATTGCAGCCGATCCCGGCACTGAACCGAAAAGCATCGCACAGGCCCTGGCCGCGCATCCTTGGGTGGTGGAAACCTGGGCCGCCGCTCCAACCGGTCCGGTCGAGCTTGTGACCAACAAACAGACGCAAACTCCCAGTCCGGATGCGGAAGCGGCCCAGCGTGTGCCCTCTTTGCGAGCGGCGTTGCGATACCTCCCGGAAAATTGGATGATGCGAGCCATTCCCCGGGAGCAGCCTTTTGCGGCCCTCGCCTCAGACCTGGTTGCGGCGCAGGATCGCGGGCGGCAGGCGCTGTGGCAGACCAGTGTCAAAATCGGGGGCTACCATCTTCAGTCCGGGACGCCAGGCACCACGAACCTGGCCTTCCCCAGCGGTTGGCATGTGACCGATGGCGATCTGATCTATTGGCGGCGGGCCGCCGGCGACCACCTCATTTGCGCCCGGTTGGATGGCGGGCAACTCCTCGAGGCCTTGTTTGCGCGCCTGCCCACACCGACTCTCAAAGTCTATCCCGGCAGGTTGACGTTGAAGACTGTGACCGGCATTCCACTGCACACCTGGGGAAAAGGGCTGGATGGCTCGGAACGCCCTGCGGCGGCCCAGGTGATCTGTTCAGCCCCTCTGTCGCAATGGGAGTTCGGCTACACGCCCGCCTTTGCGGAGTTTCCCAAGCCTTACCTCTTTCCCATCCTGCTAGGCGTGGGCTCTGGCAGCGTCCTGGTGCTGGCGCTCGCCTGGATCTTTTTCCGGGAAAACGCGCGCGAGCTGCGCCTCGCCCAGCAGCGGGTCAGCTTCGTCAATCAGATCTCCCATGAGCTGAAAACCCCCTTGACCAACATTCGCCTCTATACCGAGATGGCGGCGCATCGTTTGGAAGAACATGGGGATTCCGCCGCCAAGCGCCACCTTGGTGTGGTGGAGGCGGAGACGGCCCGGCTGAACCGGCTGATCCAAAATGTCCTCAATTACGCCCGCCAGCAGCGCGACAAACTCACGGTCCAGCCCAGGCAGATCGAGCTTGATGCCGTCATCGAACGGACCG
This sequence comes from Prosthecobacter sp., assembly GCA_034377045.1. Taxonomy (GTDB): domain Bacteria; phylum Verrucomicrobiota; class Verrucomicrobiia; order Verrucomicrobiales; family Verrucomicrobiaceae; genus Prosthecobacter. Next base: position 9,874 of record JAXMIV010000643.1, read on the forward strand.
TGACCCATTGGCGGCCTTTGCTCGAAGGCAAAAACTTCGCCATCGAAATGCAACTTCACGGCCCGCCCACCATGAAAGCGGACGCCGATGCGCTGGAACAGATCCTGGGCAATCTCTTGTCGAATGTGGACAAGTACGCCGAGGCTGGAAGATGGGTCGCCGTACGCACCGAAACCCA
>JAXMIV010000644.1:0-3682 GCA_034377045.1 Prosthecobacter sp.
TTTCGATGACTTTCACGCTTCAACGCAACCGGCGCCATGCCTTCACCTTTGTGGAGGCGATCTTCACTGTTGCCATCATCGGCATCATGGCATCGCTGGCGGTGAGTGCGATCTCGAATGCGTCGCGGGACACGAACCGGATCGTGGCGCGGCAGCAGCAGGCGGCGGTGAATGAAGCGCTGAATGCCTGGGTGATGTCGCAGACGCGGGTGGGGAATACGGCGCAGATTCAAAGCGTGGCCAATATCCGCAGTACCTACAACGCGCTGACGACCACCTCGGCCCGGTTTAACTTGTTGTTGCCGAATTCGGCGGCCTCCGATCCCAGCGCGCGGGCAGGCTTTATCGATCAGAGCACCGCAGATCATTTTCTGGAATACACCACCAGCACGGACAAACTGAAAACGTCCGCCCTGGAAGGTGCCAAACAGTACCTGAACCTGCCGACCTGGGTGGATGGTGACACGCCTCAGGCGGAACTGGTCAATGAATGATCCCAACCAACTTTCGACCATGATGACCCTTCCATTCCGGCGTTGTTGCCAGATGATGCTTCGATTCAAGCGGGGCTTTTCGATGGTCGAGATGCTGGCCTGCGTGTCGATCATCGGCATTATCTCGTTCCTGGCGATTCCCTCGATCACGCGGATGCGGAGTGACAGTGAGCGCAACCTGGCCATAGCGCGGGCGGAATCCTTGAACCTTGCGCAGGCGACGCTGGTGCAAGTGCGCGGCCGCACGCAGGCCGGGATCGACTGGACCGGAGCGGGTTCCACCGACGCGAAATACAATCTCCTGCGACCTTATCTTAGCTACGCGGAGACAACGATTTCGGCATATCTGCCCGCCGGCTACAGCATCACTTTCCCCGCCAGCATCACGACGATGACAAAGGCGGCGCTCAGCGGTCCGAATGGGAACATTCCGTATTGATGCTTTTATCATGATTCGGTCGATCAATCACGCAAGACTCCAAAGTCATCACTGCCGTCCTGAGCGGTGGCGGGGGGCATTTTCGCTGACGGAGATGGTGTTGACGATCTCGATCATCGCGATCCTGGCCGGAGTGGTGCTGGTTTCCATGGGGGATTCCTTCACGGCAAGCAAGGAAACGCTGGCCATGAGCCGCGTGGAGATGCTGAACCGGGCACTGTATCAGTTCGCGCAGCAGAATTACGAGATGGTCTTTACGGCGCGCAATGACTCCGGCGCCGATGAAATGTTTGTGCTGCGGACGATGCAATATCGCAATCCTGATGAGGACAAGGCGAAGCTGGGAGCGCCCTACCTGACACCGACGTACAATCCGACCACTTCGAGCAGTGTGGAGGATTACCGGCTCCGCTGGACCGGCAAGTTGTACGAACTTCTGCGTCCGGGCCAAGCCGGCAGCGGCATCAAGATGAACTTCGACGCTTCAGATTTGACGCAAGCCTTTCAGTTTCCCACAAACTTCCAGATGGCCGGTCGCTGAGCCACCCTGCTGCCATGTCCGCAACTCTCCTCCAACAGACGCAACCCGCGCCCAATTCCTTTGGTGAAGCTAGCAATCCGGCTGGCCCGACAATCGACGCCAAGCAGGCGGCAATTTTGTCGATCGAAGGGCTGGCCCTGCAATATGGCCTGCTGCCGGTCAATCTCTTGCGGGAGAGTTGTTCACCTGAGGCGGAGCGCATCGTGAGGAAGCTGGGCCGCGTGCCGTATGTGGCTGATCCGTGGCTGCCGGTGAGCGCGCTGGGACCGCTGCTGGTGATGGCGCACCACAATCCGCGCGCCGGTGACTTGTGGGGTGTGCCGCCGTTCTTGACGATCCGGGTTCTGATCACGGTGGAACAGTACCAGAAGACGCGCAAGGATCTGGTGCAGAGGTTTGGGCAACTGCCGATTGCCCAACAAAATGCGTTGGAAAATGTGCAACCGCCGCACTTTGCGGAACTGGGATTGGAAGGCACCTTTGAGTGGTTGCTGGAGAAGTATCCGTATGAAGCCGCGGATGTGACGAAGCTGCGCGGCTTTTACGAGACACAGAAGGAGAAAAACGATGTCCTGGGGGTGAGCCACTTCAACATTGTGCAACGCAATTTGGGGGTGGCGTTGCAGTCGATGGTCAGCCAGGGACGCACGTTGTGCTTCGCGGCCTCCGAAGCGCAGAGGCAGGATTTCTTTCCGCTGCCCTTGCTGGAGCGGCACAATGTTTATCCGTTGTACGCTGGCAGGAACGCGGTGTTCCTGTTGAGCGAAAATGACGATTGTTATGCCTTTGAGGATGAGTGGCTGTCCATGGGCAATCCGGCCGTCAAGGTGGTGCCGGTGCTGGCCGACCCGATGGCGATCCGGGAGGCGATCAACCGGGCGGGAGCGACGTTTGACTCCAGCGGCGTCATCGCCCTCGATCAGACAAGCCTGTCGATGGGGCACGATGAGAATATCATCGACATCATGCCGGAGGACATGGCGCGGATTAATCCGGCGAGCCCCAATCATTCGGCGGAGGAACTGGTGCAGTGGGCGATCTTCACGGCGATTCGCTGCCGTGCCTCGGACTTGCATTTGGAGAAGTACTACAATCTGGCGCGATTCCGGGCGCGGATGGACGGCAACATGAAGACCATCCTGACGGCGCCGGAGGCGCTGCTGAATCGCTTCGTGGCGCTAGTGAAGAACTACGCGGGCATGAATCAAAACCGGCAGGAGTGCCAGGATGGAAGATTTGCGCTCAGCGTGGGGCGGCGGCGGGTGGATGTGCGTGTCGCGGCGGTGCCAACCAGGCGGGAATTTCAGAAGGTGATCATGCGTTTCCTGGACAAGCAGGACGGTGTGCGCCGATTGTCGGACTTCAATCTGGTGCAACGCCAGATCGACATCCTGACGCGGACGATGCAGCGGGATCAGGGACTGATCCTGGTCACCGGGCCGACAGGGTCGGGCAAAACGACGACGCTTTATGCGTTGCTCAACAGCGTGAATGACGACAGCGTCAATATTCAGACGATTGAGGATCCGATTGAATATGAAATTGAGGGAATCAACCAGACGCAGACGAACGTTGCGCACGGGTTGGATTTCTCCAATGGCCTGCGCTCATTGCTGCGCGCGGACCCTGACATCATTCTGATTGGTGAATCGCGTGATGCCGAGACTGCCGGCGCGGCCGTGAATGCGGCGCTAACCGGCCATTTGGTGCTGACGACTTTGCACGCCAATGACTCACTGCGCGCGGTGTCGCGATTGATGTCGATGGGGGTGGAAAAATATCTGCTGGCGGACTCGCTGGCCCTGAGCCAGGCACAAAGGTTGGTGCGGCGCTTGTGCAGCTATTGCAAGCGGCCGATGCAGGTGCCGCAGGACGTGCAGGACATGATGTCCTTGCAGGGGGTGATCTCGCAGCCTTTGACGCAGCCGATCTACAGTCCCGCCGGATGCCAGGAGTGCCACGGTATTGGTTATTCCGGCCGCGTGCCGCTGATGGAAATGTGTGAAATGAACACCGAATTGCGTGATTTGATTGAAGAAGCGGCGCCAATGAGCGCCATGCGCGCCTGCGCATTTAAAAACGGTTTCTTGTCTCTCTATCAGGAAGGTTTGCTGCAGGTGATCGCCGGGCATACGAGCCTCGATGAGATCAAGTGCCTGAGTTACACCGCAATGTCTTAACCCAACCTAGGAAATTATGAACTCCTCA
>JAXMIV010000645.1:0-3182 GCA_034377045.1 Prosthecobacter sp.
ACCCTCATCGTCTGGTGCGGTGAGTTCGGCCGGACGCCGGACAATGGCGTGCGTGGCGGCACCGCTTATGGCCGCGACCACAACCCGAAGGCCATGACCCTGTGGTTCGCCGGCGGCGGTGTCAAAGCCGGGCACACCATCGGCGCCACGGACGATCGCGGCATGGAGGCCGTCGAATGCGTGCACCACGTGCGTGACGTGCACGTGACGTTGCTGCGTTTGTTAGGCCTGAATGACAACAAGCTCACCTTTTACCATGCCGGCCGCTTCAAGCAGCTCAGCCAATTTGGCGGCCAGGTGATTGAGGAATTGATCGGCTAGGTCGGAATGGTGCTCTGATCCTTCGGCGGATTGCGGCCGATGAAGGGGTACTGCTCCAGATCCATGACTTGGCCGCTGATGGGGCCGCTTTCGTCCGCCAGCCAGTAGACGGCCGCCGCGGCGATCTCCTCCGGCCACAGGATGCGTCCGGCTGGAGCGTAAACCTTTGGCAAATCCTTGTACCAATCATCGCGCAGGCCGTGCTCGCGTTTGCGTTGGGCCTCATTTTCGGTCAGCACCCAGCCGGGATTGATCTGGTTCACGCGCACGCCGTCTTCTTGCATGAGGGTATCGCCGAGGTTGCGGGTCAGGGTCATGAGCGCGCCTTTGGAAATCGAGTAGGGCAGCAGATTCGGTTCACCGCAATGGGCATTGACGCTGCCGATGTTCAGGACGCTGCCGTGTGTTTGGCGCAGGTGTGGCAAGGCCGCCTGGATGAGAAGGAAGGGCGCCAGCGTGTTCACCGCGATCATCTTCATGAAGAAGGCGGCATCCGTGTCATGCAGGTTCGAAGCTTTCACCATGGCCGCGTTATTCACCACGGCGTCCAGCTTGCCAAAAGCATTCACCGCCACGTCCACCAGCCGCTGCGGCGCGCCGTCGGCGGTCAGGTCTTCGATGTGCAGCACCGCTTTGCCGGCGCCCAACTCCGCCACGAGCTTGTCACCCAAATCAAACTCCAGGCCGTGGATGACGACCTTGCCGCCCTCCGCCACACACCGCTGCGCCATGGCCTTGCCGATGCCGGTACAACTTCCCGTGATGATGATGACTTTGTCTTGGAGGCGCATGATTGGAGGGGAAATGGTTAAAGTTCAAAAAGTTCATTGGACGGCCAATCGGACTTCCGATCCTGACCGGGCTTCCAACGCAACGCCTGTTCCCTCAAAATCCACGCATCGAATTGCTCGGACGTGCCTTGATCGCAATCAGGCAGCCATTCGGTGACTTTGGGCAGATCCAATTCGAGGTAGTAGGGCTGTGTCACGGCACGACATGGATGTCCTTGATTACACCGGCCTCAACACACTCTTTACCACTTCGCCCTTGTGCATCTTTTCAAAGGCTTCGTGCCATTCGGTGACGGGCCAGACGCCGCCGATGATGGGGCGGACATCCATTTGGCCGCTGGAGAGCAGGGCGATCACGCGTTCCCAGATCGGCCAGTTGTGACTGAAGCTGCCCTGCAAGGTCACATTTTTCTGCACCAAGGGATCGAGGCTGAAATTCAGCGGCTGCGGTCCCCAACCCACCTTGCTGATCCAACCGGCGGGCCGCACAATGTCCAAGGCGATCTTCAGCGTGATGCTCGCACCCGCCGCATCAATGACGCCATCAGCGCCTAGGCCGTCGCGTTGCAGCGCCCAGGGTTTGGCATCGCCGATGATCACCTCGCAGCCATATTGCTTCGCGATGGCGAGGCGATGCGCATCCTGTTGCAGTCCTACGATCGCGACTTCCGCGCCGCATAACCGCGCCATGGCCGCGCAAAGAATGCCGATCGTTCCGGGTCCGAGCACCACCACGCGATCTCCGGGTTCGATGCGCGCGTTCTTGACCACGGCGCTGTAGGCCACGCAGCACGGCTCCGTCAGGCAGGCCTGCTCAAAGGGAAGCTGGTCGGGCACATGGTGCAGGATGCGCGAGGGCACGCGCACATACTTGGTCATGGCGCCGTTGACGCCGTAGCCAAAGCCTTTGCGCGTCGGGTCCAGGTTGTAAAGGCCGCGGCGGGACATGGGGTTCGATTCGTCGATGATCGCGGCGGTCTCGCTGACCACGCGGTCGCCTTCCTTCCAGCCTTTGACTTCTTTTCCCACTTCCACAATGTGGCCGCCAAATTCATGCCCCAGCACCACCGGATAATTCACCGGCCAGGAGTGATCCGCCGTCCACTGGTGAAGATCGCTGCCGCAGACACCCACATTGGCGACTTCCAATAGCACGTCCTCCACGCCGATGTCCGGCTTCTCGATTTCACGGACTTCGACGGAGCCCTTTTCGGGCGCGTAGTTGACAACAGCGGCGGATTTCATGGGGTGGAATGGCGATCATAAGTCATACGCCGTCCCCTGACAAAGATTCTGCGATTTAAAGTTTCGAGGTGAGGGTCCTGCTGGATAGACTGTCCGTTCGCACCGCCTCCATCGAACTTCATGCCCGACTCTTCCTTTCCAGTTTCTTCGCCGGCCGGCTGGCGATTGGATCATTCGTATGCGCGGCTTCCCGCGGCGTTTCATACGCGTGTGGATCCGACACCGGTACGCGAGCCGAAGATGGTCGTCTTCAATGGTCCGCTGGCGGAGTCGCTGGGACTGGAGACGAGCTTGCGGGAGAATGCGGCGATTTTTGCGGGCAATGCATTGCCACCTGGAGCCCACCCGCTGACGCAGGCTTATGCGGGGCATCAGTATGGGCACTTCACGATGCTGGGCGATGGGCGGGCGATTTTGCTGGGCGAGCAGATGACGCCGAGCGGTGAGCGCTTTGACATTCAGCTCAAGGGACCGGGACCCACGCCTTTCTCGCGGCGTGGTGATGGCAGGGCGGCGCTCGGGCCGATGCTGCGGGAATACATCATCAGCGAGGCGATGTTTGCGCTGGGCATTCCGACCACGCGCAGTCTTGCCGTGGTGACGACGGGCGAACCAGTCTATCGCGAGACGACATTGCCGGGCGCGGTGCTCACTCGTGTGGCGGCCAGTCACATTCGTGTGGGCACCTTTGAATATGCGGCGGCTCTCAATGAGAAGACGGCGCTGCAAGCCCTCGCGGATCACACCTTGCAGCGGCACTACCCGGAAATCGCCGGCGCTGAGTCGCGATACCTCGCCTTTCTCGAAGCCGTGATCGAGCGGCAG
>JAXMIV010000646.1:0-7879 GCA_034377045.1 Prosthecobacter sp.
GGTCGTTCCATGGAGCCAAGGCATGCTTCCAGCGCATGCAGGTTCGTGGCTTTCGAGTCATTGATGTACTCACGGCCATGCAGTTCCCGAATGAGTTCGCAGCGATGATGCGGTGGTTCATAAGCGGCGAGAGCGGGCAACATCTCCTCAAAGGCCAAACCGAAAGCATGGCAGGCGATCGACGCGGCGAGCACGTTCTCCATGTTGTGCCGGCCGCGAAGACGAATGCCCGACGCATTGCCAATCGACCGTCCATGATGGAAAAACTCTCCGGCGGCGAAGGTGTAATCCGCCTCGGCGCCATAGGCGGAAAAGGTCACGCGCCGCGCCGCGCCGCTGGAGACCGTTTCGCCGGCGCGCACCACGGCGACATCATCCGGGGTGACGTTTTCAAAGATCCGCGCTTTCGCGGCAAAGTACTCATCGACTCCGGGATACCGATCGAGGTGATCCGGGGCGAAGTTGAGCCAGATGCTGACCTTGGCCTGGAATTCACGAATGGTTTCGAGCTGGAAACTGCTGATCTCGAGCGCCAGGACGTCGTAGGGAACCCCACTGGCGACGACCTCACTCAGCGACATGCCGTGATTGCCACACGGCACTGACTTCAGGCCGCAACCGTTGAAAATGGCGGCCACGAGTTCCGTGCAGGTGCTTTTGCCATTGGTACCGGTGATGCCCACCATCGCCATGTCCGTTAAGCCATAGGCGAACTCCATCTCCCCAGTCAGCGGCACGCCGGCGTTCAAAAACTTGAGCGGCAAGGGCCAGGCCGCATCCAGACCGGGGCTGAGAATCACCAACTGGTAGTCACCCGGCTTGATCAGCAGATCACGAGCGGCCTGGCCGGTGATGCTGCGAAAGTCTTCGGCGCGCAGTTTGTCGAGTGAGCTCTGGATTCTCTCTGGGGCGGCTTCATCGATAACGGTCACCTCGGCGCCATGCAGGCGCGCCAGACGCGCGGCACCGAGCCCACTGCGGCCGGCGCCAAGAATGGCGAGGTGTTGTCCGGAAAGAGATGCCATGTTAACGAAGTTTCAAAGTAGCCAGGCCGAGCATGGCGAAGAGCAGGGACATGATCCAAAAGCGAACGATGACTTGATTCTCATGCCAGCCGCCAAGTTCGAAATGATGATGAATGGGCGCCATGCGGAAGACCCGTTTGCCACGCTTCTTGAAGCTGATGACCTGAATGATCACGCTCATGGCTTCCATGACGAAGACGCCGCCGACCAACGCGAGCACGATCTCCTGCTTGCAGCCGATGGCCAGGGTGGCAATGCAACCGCCGAGAGCCAGTGATCCCGTATCCCCCATGAACATGCGCGCCGGATGCGCATTGAACCAAAGAAAGCCCAAACACGAACCGGCCAGCGCCATGGCGATGATGGGCAGTTCATTGGCCAGCGTGTGATGGGCCACGCCAAGGTAGGCGGAATATTCGGCATTGCCGCAAATGTAGCCGAAGCCGGCATAGGCGATCGCGGTGGTGAGTGAACAACCCGTCGCCAAGCCATCGAGACCATCGGTGAGATTCACCGCGTTCGAGGCGCCGACGATGATGAGAGCAAACAATGCCACGGCAAATGGCCCCATGTCATGAATGAGCGGCTCCTTGAAGAATGGCAGGTAGAGCGCGCGCAATGTGATGCCTTCATCCGCCGGCACCGCATAGGCCATGAGGAGGCCCGCGACCAAGGCCACGGCGGCCTGCCACAGCAACTTCGTGCGGGCGGTGACGCCTTTGGAATTCTTCTTGCTGATCTTCAGGTAGTCGTCCCAAAAGCCCAAGGCTCCCAGGCCCACCGTGGCGAACAAGATCGCCCAGACCATGATGTTGTCCCACTTCGCCCACAGCAGGGTGGTGATAACCAGGCTGGCGAGAATGAGGAGGCCGCCCATGGTGGGGGTGCCGGCCTTCTTGCCATGGAGTTCAAAAAGCTTATGTACTTCCTCCGCGGAGCGGATCGGCTGGCCGATTTTCAGCGAGATGAGCTTGCGGATGAGGCGCTCGCCAAAGAACAACGAAATGAAAAAGGAGGTGATGGCCGCACCGCCCGCGCGAAAGGTGTGATAGCGGAAGATGTTCAGCAACTTGTACAGGAACGAATCGTCGCTGATCCAATCAGCGGCTTCGAGCCAGTTGCGCAGTTCGTAAAGCCAGTAAATCATCGGGTCTGGAAGTGAAAGAGAACCTTTTCCATGGCCGCGGACCGGCTGCCTTTCAACAGCACGGCATCCCCTTCCCGCAAGATTTCCCGCAGGTGCGCGGCACAGGTTGCATGGTCGCTGAAATTACGACTTTCTTCCTGACCGACGTCGCGGGCTGCGTCGGTGATCAAGGCGCCTTCTTCACCGACGGAATAGACGCCTGAGAGTCCCAAGGACGCGGCAAACTCGCCGACCCGGCGGTGCTCGATCGCGGCGAGGTTGCCGAGTTCACCCATGCGACCGAGGACGGCTACCCGGCGGCCGGTGCCGTTGACCTGAGCCAGAGTGGCGAGGCCCGCGCGCATGGAATCGGGATTGGCGTTGTAGGAGTCGTCGATGAAGAGGATGCCATTGACGGTCTTCGTCTCCATGCGGCCGCCGGTGAGTTTCGCGTGGCTCAACGCGTCGGCGATTTCCGCGGGCGCGATGCCGTGAGCCCAGCCCATGCAGGCCGCGAGGGCCGCATTGCCGACCATGTGATCGCCAATGACTGGCAAAAAGGTCTCCACGGTCTCCCCCGCGAAATCGAGATTGAAGGTGGTGCCGCCGGGGCCGGCGCGCAGATCAAAGGCGCGCACATCACCGGTATTGGTGCCGGCAGTGAACACCGTGGCCTGGCAGTGGCGGGCCATGCGCGAGGTGTACTCGTCGTTGGCATTCAGGACCACCACGCCCTCCGAATGGACATTCGCGGGCAGGGTGCCTTTTTCCCAAGCGATCATGTCCTGCGTGCCCATGTACTCGATGTGGGCGAGGCCGACATTGGTGACGATGGCGGCGTCCGGCAGAGCGATATCGACCAGGTCCTTGATCTCTCCGGGGTGATTCATGCCCATCTCGACCACGCCGCATTCATCCTCTTCAGCGAGGGCTAGCAGGGTCAGGGGCACGCCAATGTGGTTATTGAGGTTGCCAATGGTGGCGCGGGTTTGATACTTGCGCGCCATGACCACGGCAGCCAGATCCTTGGTGGAAGTCTTGCCATTGCTGCCGGTTAGGCCAATGATGAGCGGCTGGTGCCAGGCGCGATAACCACGCGCCATCGCCTGAAGCGCCAGGAGGGTGTCGCCGACTTCGATGACTGCGCATGAGGACGGGATCTGCCAACCTGCCTCCATGCGGCTGACAAAGACCGCTGCCGCGCCGGCGGCTGCGACCTGGGTGATGAAGCCATGCGCATCAAATCTCTCACCGGCCAGAGCCACGAAGACATCCCCCGCGGCGACTTTCCGTGAATCCGTATTGACGCGGGTCACCAGACGCGAGCCATCCCCCTGGCGGAGTGAACCGCCAGCGAAGTCCGCGAGAGTCTGGAGTGCGATGGGTTTCACCTTTGAGGAGAGTCCTGCTCTTCCGCGCGACCGGCGCGGATTTTCAGAAGGAGCTGCCGAACGACCCGGCAATCATCGAAGGGATAGCGCTTCCCCTTGATCTCCTGATAGTCTTCGTGACCCTTGCCCGCGATCAGGACAATGTCGCCATTGCGCGCTCCTTCGAGTGCTGCCTGGATGGCGTCGCGACGGTCCACAATCAGCGCATGTTGCTTCGGCCGAACAAAACCTTGCGCGGCATCGGCCATGATCTGTTCCGGCTCCTCGCTGCGTGGATTGTCGGAAGTCAGCACGCAGATGTCACTGCCGGCCTCGGCGGCGGCCGCCATCTTGGGCCGCTTCGAGCGGTCGCGATCACCGCCACAACCGAAGACGGTGATGATGCGTTGAGGTCTCAGGGCGCGCACGGTACGCAGGACGTTGACGAGGGCATCCGGGGTATGCGCGTAATCGACGAAGACCTGGAACCGGGAACTGTCGGTCACACGCTCCAGACGGCCGGGAACCTGCGGCGACTGTTTGAGATGGTTGACACTTTCGCGCAAATTGAGACCCATGGCATGCACGGCGGCGAGAGCTCCCAGGGCGTTGTACACATTGAAGTCGCCAATCAGCGGTAGCCTGACGAGAAAGGAGCGGCCTTTGAACTCCAACTCGAAACTGGTGCCGGTCAGATCACAGCGCGCGTTCACGGCGCGAAAGTCAGCACCCGCGCCGAAGCCAAAGGTGGTGACGCGGCCGGTGTGCTCAAACTTGGTGATGAGTTTCTTCCCCCAGGTGTCATCGTAATTGATGATCATCTGGCCTTTCTTTTGAGCGGCGATGGTGTCAAAGAGGCGGGTCTTGGCCTCAAAGTAGGCCTCCATCGTCTGGTGATAGTCCAGGTGATCCTGGGTGAGATTGGTGAAGATGCCGGCCGCGAACTCCAGACCGTGTACACGATCCTGATGCAGCGCGTGGGAACTGACCTCCATGACCGCCGCGCGGCAGCCATTGTCGCGCATTTGGGAGAGCAGACTTTGGATCTCGAGGGACTCGGGTGTGGTATGCGTGGCAGGCACCTGATTGCCGTCACCCAGGTGATAAAAAATGGTGCCGAGAAGGCCGCAGTGCTGCTGGGCTTTGTTGAGCAGATGATGCACCAGGAAAGCGGTGGTGGTCTTGCCATTGGTGCCGGTGACGCCGGCGATGCTCAGAGCCTTGGCGGGAAAGTCCTGCAGGGCCGCAGCGGCCTGGGCAAGGGCGACACGAGAAAAGCGTACATGCACCCACGGAATCTTCGGATGATCAGGCGGCGCCTGCTCCGCAATGATCGCCGCAGCGCCACCGGCAATCGCTTTTGCAATGAAGTCATGACCATCCGCAGTCTTACCGCGCAGGGCGACAAAGGCGATACCGGGACCGACATTTCGAGAATCATAGGTTAGGCCGGTGATCTCCGTGTCGAGGCTGCCGTTGGCAACGGGATTGTCGAGATGAGTGATGAGGTCGCGCAGGGTCACCGGGCACCTCCTTGCAGAGCCAGCGGACGCTGGGGACGAATGGAAAGTTGTTTGAGAGTTTCAGCCACGATTTCAGCAAAGATCGGAGCGGCCACCTTGCCACCTCTAATATCACCCGGATTGGATGCTTTTGGGTTATCCAGGACAACAACGCAGACGATTTTCGGATCATCAGCCGGGGCGAATCCGACGAACGAGGTAATATACTCGTTGGGACGGTAGCCTCCCTTCTTAGGGCTTCCGTCCGGATGATAACCGACAATCATTTCGGAGTCATAGCGCCGCGACGTGCCGGTTTTACCCGCGACCTCGACACCTTCCAGCCGAGCCCGGCTGCCGGTGCCTTCACTGACCACCAATTTGAGGAACGCGCGCATGGTGGCGGCGGTCTTGGCGCTGCACACCTGCGTGACGACTTCGGGCGCGATAATCTCCTGATGGCGTCCGCCGTCGGTGACGATGTGATCAATGAGACGGGGCTTCATGAGGTTGCCGCCATTGGCTATCGCCCCATAGGCCATCGCCATCTGCAAGGGTGTGACATTGACTTCATAGCCGATGGGGAAACGTGAATAGGTGGTGTTCGACCACTTGCCGTCGTTGACATAACCGCGGCTCTCACCGGTGAGTGCGATGCCGGTTCTTTCGCCAAAACCAAAGCGCTTTACATAGTCCAGAAAGATGTTCTGGCCGACACGTTTGAAAATCTTGTAGGTGCCGATGTTGCTGGATTCCGCAAACACCAAGCGGGCTGGAATGACGCCGAGGGTCTCGTCATCATCCAGAGTGGTCTTGAATACCGGATCGGTGTAGTGGCCGCCCTCGCAATTGATCTTGTCCTCCGGAGAAACCTTGTGTTGATCCAGTGCAGCGGTGAACACCACACTCTTGAAGGTGGAGCCCGGTTCGTACGGTTCGTAGATGGCGAGGTTCTTCCAGTTGGTGCTGTCCGGATCATTGCGGTCATGACCGGGAAGAAAACTCATCGCCAGGATCGAACCGGTGGCGGCCTCCGTCACCACGGCCATGATCTTGTGCGGTTTGTAGGCCAAGTCCGCTTGTTCGATGATCACGTCCACGGCATCCTGCAACTGCATGTCGATGGTGAGGGATACGTCTTTGCCATGGATGGGTTCTTTGATCTCGCCCCTGTACAGAGGGAGCTCGCGGCCATACTTATCATGCTCCACGGAGACGACACCGGCGATGCCCTGAAGCTGTGTCTGGAAAGTTTTTTCGATGCCGCGGTTGCCGGCGCCGTCCTTCACGCCGCCGACGATCAGGGCGAGGCGATTCTGCGTGGGATAATGCCGGCGGACGGCGGGCTTAACGTAGACGCCTTTGATAAAGACCGTCTGAAGATAACGACGCCATTCCGCGGCCTCGTCTTCGCTCATGTTCTGGGTCAGGACTTCGATGGGGCGCTCGGACTCGAGTTTCTCGCGCACGTCGGGAGCAGGTTCGTTGAGCTTGGTGCTCAGGGCTTCCACGACATGATCATGATATGCGGTGAGGATCTGGGCATCACTCATGGTGCGCGTCAGGTCCTTTTCCTTAATGCCACGAATGCGCGCCAGGCAGGGCACCACCGAACGCACATCGTAGAGATGCACGCGGTCGGTCTGCAATTCATAGACCTCCTCATCATAGGCCAGATAACGTTCTTGATGGTCTTTGATCGAACCGCGATGCGCCGGCAGGACGCGATCTTCGCGGTATTTCCGCGCGGCCTCCTCCGCCAAGTGCGGACTTTGCTTCACATGCAAGTCATAGAGGCGCCAGACGATCAGTGAAAAGCCGAGCGTGAGCAGGCAGGTGACGGCCATCATCCGATAACACAGCGGACGATCGCGACGCAATTGAGCCTGGGTTGGAGTGGGAGTCACGGGGACGGAGCCGGCGAATTTTGAGCGACCGAATCAGAGGCGGCGGCAGGCAGGGGCTTCAGATGAATGATGGCGCGCGCGTCCGGGCTGATCTTTTGCAGCCAGGTGCCCTTCGCCTGAAGCAGGGGCTGAACCCGAGCCCCATCCAAAAGCTGATCGATGCGACGCATGAGACTGATCTTTTCAAAATTCAGGAGCTTCATTTCCTGCTCCACCTGCCGCTGCTGCTCTGCCAGAGCGGTGATGCGATTCTTGTTAATGACGACGCTGAGCGCGGCCAGGAGGACAGCGCCACAAAGGACCAAGACGGCGGTCAGCACCGGCAGGCCGATGACGTTGCGGTATTGATTGCGTTTGCGAAGGGTCATGACGGCAGCCTTTCTGCGACCCGCAGACGAGCGCTGCGGGCGCGCGGGTTGAGGGCAGTTTCATTGCCCGTGGCTTCCACCGGCTTGCGCGTGAGCAGGCGCAGCAGGCAGTCTGGATTTGGACGCGGCGCGGGCCATTCAGGCCGGTCGAGGAAAGGCGCGCTGAACTTCTGGAAGGCCTGCTTGACGATGCGATCCTCCAGCGAATGGAAGGTGATGACGGCGACGCGGCCGCCGGGTTTCAGCCACTTGGGCGCTTCCGCGAGGAAATCCCGCAACGCTCCGAGCTCATCATTCACCGCGATGCGCAGGGCCTGGAAGGCGAGCGTGGCGGGATGGCGCTTGCTGTGTTTCGGGCAAGCCTCCGCGATCACCGCCGCCAATTGCAGCGTGGTGACGATCGGCTGCTTGGCGCGCGCTCGGACGATCGCCTGCGCCATGCGGCGCGCCTGCGGCTCTTCACCGTATTCGCGCAAGATGCGCTCTATGTCCTCGCCCGGCGCCGTGTTGACGAGGTCTGCCGCGGTCATCCCCGCGCTTGCGTCCATGCGCATGTCCAGCGGGCCGTCCTTGTTGAAGGA
>JAXMIV010000647.1:0-4657 GCA_034377045.1 Prosthecobacter sp.
TCATCGAGAGATGGAAACCGCGCTTCACCGACGTCCCGTTGGTCATCGATGGCGAAACGATCACGGCAGAACGCACTCTCAAGGACTGCCACGATCCCTCGCGGCCCGGGGTCCTCGTGGGCCGGTATCGGCAGGCCAAGGCCGACGATCTTCTCCGCGCCGTGTCCTGTGCCAGCCGCGATGACGACGGTTGGCGCACTCGATCACCTCTGGCACGCCAGGAAGTAATGGGCCGGGCCGCCATGGAATTGCGCCAGGCGCGTGGCGATCTCATGGGCGCGGCGCTGGCCGATGGCGGCAAGACCTTGATGGAATCTGATCCCGAGGTCAGCGAGGCGGTGGACTTTGTCGAATTCTATGCGGAAAGCGCGCGCTGGTTCGCCAAAGGCCTTTCGCCGTACCTCACGGCTCAAGGCAAAGGCGTGGTGGTGGTCGTATCCCCGTGGAATTTTCCGATCGCCATTCCCTGCGGAGGTGTCGCTGCCGCACTCGCCGCCGGCAATACGGTCATTCTCAAACCCGCGTCCGATGCGGTGCTCACGGCCTGGGAACTGTGCCAATGCTTTTGGCGCGGAGGCGTCTCGCGGCGGACGCTGCAATTCGTGCCGTGCA
The DNA here is from genome assembly GCA_034377045.1 of Prosthecobacter sp. GTDB lineage: Bacteria > Verrucomicrobiota > Verrucomicrobiia > Verrucomicrobiales > Verrucomicrobiaceae > Prosthecobacter. The sequence continues at coordinate 613 of JAXMIV010000647.1, forward strand.
GTGGTGCTGGCGCAAGTCGGACGCTGGTGAATCATCCCCAGGTTGCCGCGGTGATCCTCACGGGTGGCACCGAGACCGCCTTGACGATGCTACGCGCCAAACCGGACCTGCGCTTGAGTGCTGAGACTGGCGGTAAGAATGCGACCGTCGTCACGGCGTTGTCGGACCGCGATCAGGCCATCAAAAACGTGCTGCATTCCGCCTTCAGTCACGCGGGCCAGAAGTGCTCCGCCACGTCGCTGCTTCTGCTAGAAGCTGAAGTTTACGACGATCCGGAGTTTCAACGCATGCTGGTCGAGGCCGCAGAAAGCCTGGTGGTGGGCTCAGCCTGGGATGTGACGACGAAGATGGGACCCTTGATTCGTCCGCCCAGCGGCGATCTCGAAACCGCGCTGATGACCCTGGAAACGGGCGAGTCATGGGCGCTGATGCCACGCCGCTTCGAAAATAATCCACAGCTCTGGACGCCCGGGATCAAATGGGGTGTACAGCCCGGCAGTTACACGCACCGCACCGAGTTCTTCGGGCCGGTGCTCGGCGTCATGCGCTTCGAGACTTTGAGCGACGCGATCGCCACGGTGAATGCGACCGGCTACGGCCTGACCAGCGGTTTGGAAAGCCTCGATGATCGTGAACAGGCCGAGTGGAAAGCAGGCATTCACGCCGGCAATCTGTACATCAATCGCGGCACCACGGGCGCGATCGTCCTGCGGCAACCCTTCGGTGGCATGGGCAAAAGCGCTGTCGGACCCGGCCTCAAGGCGGGCGGGCCAAATTACGTGACGCAGTTGATGGACTTTCAGGAGCAGCTTCCCGACACCCCGGCCACGCCACCGCCGCACTCCAAGTTAGGCCGCTTTCTGGCTTCCCTGCAGGGATGGGATACCTTGAACCTCACGGAAAACACCCGCCTCATCGCCGCTTTCTCCAGCTACGAACACTGGTGGGATGAAGAGTTCGGCCGCGAGCACGATTCATTCAAATTGCGCGGTCAGGATAATCTCCGCCGCTACCTGCCCATTTCTGAAATGCGCATTTGCCTGCATCCCGACGACAGTCCTTTCGAGGTTTTCGCCCGCGTCGCCGCTGCCCGCATGGCTGGTTGTCACCTCACGGTGAGCGTTCCAGAGGGCTTCGAGTCACGCGCCTTGAAGCGCCTGCGTACCGCCACCGCGGACTTGGACGAGGACATTGCGTTCATTGAAGAAGGCGATGACGAACTTGGCCGAGCTCTCCTGGCGCACAAGGCCGATCGGGTGCGCTATGCCTCGGCCGATCGCGTTCCCATTGCGGTTCGCCGCGCCGCGATTGAATCGAATGTCTTCATCGCCGATGTGCCCGTGTTGATGGAAGGCCGCCTCGAGTTGCTCTGGTATGTCCGCGAGCAGAGTGTGAGCTTCGATTACCATCGGTATGGCAATCTCGGGGCGCGGTCACCTTTGGAGTCAAGCCTTTAGGGGGCGATCAGAAAAAGATAGCGATACCGCAAACCCCCAATGATCGGCTGAAGCCTTCACTCCAAACGGGGTGCTACAGCATCTGATTTTCCAGCGCCTGGACTTCCTTTTTCACCAGATTGCCGACGCGATGCTTCGCGAGGTAGACCTGGGCGGCGTTGATGCCGAGGACATCAGAGGTTTTTTTCACGCCCCAGCCTTTCATGACGTAGCAGTCAAAGATTTGGAATTGGCGGGGTGAGACGCGGGACTTCACGCGCTCCAGGGCGGCAGAGGTGATGTTGTCCCGCCATTCCTTGTCCCAGATTTTTTCGAGGAGGTTGTCCTTGTCCTGGGAGAGCCGCTCCAGGGCCAGATTGCTGGTGTCCTCACTGTCGGCATTTCCCTGGTCGGCGAGGGAGGGCTGGCGCTTGCGGGCCCGGAAGACGTCGAGAACACGCCAGCGGGTCATCTGCAGGAGCCAGGCCTTAAAGGAGCCGGCGCGGGGGTCGTACTGACCCTTCTGCACCTGGCGGGCAATGGCGATGACGGTTTCCTGGACGACATCAAAAGCTTCCTCGCGGGTGAGGCCAGCCTTGCTGGCGACGCTGTAGATGAGCCTCCAGTAAGTCTGGTAAAACTCGTTCCACGTGCGCTGGTCTTCCCAGTTGTTCAGACGTTCAATGAGGCTCTTGCGGGTTTTCTCCCACAAGCCGCGCTCTTTCTTCACATCCTCGGTATCTGGAATATTGGGCAGTTCCTCCATCAGGATAATGATTGTCAGCTATTGCCTCCCCGTGTCAAACTGGTATCCGGGTGAAGGCAGCCCCGGAGAAAATAAATAAGTCTTTCGGCAATGGTCACAGGAATGCCAGAGTTCAGCACAATCCCATTTAAAACGCCGTGCCGAGACAGGCGGGTTTGGGCTGGTTCACACCCTCTACTACGTGGGGAATCACTGGCGGGTTGCATGGCAGACCTAAAGAGGATTGAATGAGCCTCCCATGATTTCCACTGTCATTGCCGGCCTGCTGCGTCTGTGCGCGGGCGCCGTCGCGCGCTGGGAAGGCTGCGGGCCGGAGCCGCGGCAGCGCATCTACTTCGCCAATCACACGAGCAATTTGGACGGTCCCCTGCTCTGGGCGTCCCTGCCGCCGCAGGTGCGTGAGCGCACCCGGCTGGTCGCGGCGCATGATTACTGGAGCGTGGGCCGCTTCCGCCCTTTCCTGGCCAGACGGGTTTTCCAGGCGGTGCTGATCGAACGCAAGCGACCTACCCAGGAGTGCAACCCGCTGGACCTGATGCTGGAGGCGATGGGGCAGGAAAACTCACTGATCATCTTTCCGGAAGGGGGCCGCTTCTCCGGTCCGGACCCGCAACCGTTCAAGGCGGGACTTTATCACCTGTCGAAACGCCGCCCCGACATTGAACTGGTGCCGGTCTGGATGGAAAACCTGAATCGCATTCTGCCCAAAGGGGAAGTGCTTCCGGCCCCCTTGTTAGGCAGCCTCACCTTTGGCGCACCGATGCGGCTGGAAGAGGGCGAAATGAAACCGGCTTTCCTCGAGCGCGCGCGCGCCGCGGTGATGGCTCTGCGCCAGATGAACCATTGATTTTGACCTCATGATGAAACTTGATCGTGAACTAGCCTGGCTGATCGCGGGTGCGGCGATTCTATTGATCGTGGCGACGATTCTGGGACGCATCTTGCGCAGCCGTGCCCAGACGGATGGCGCACGCGCCACCCTGGATAATGTCAATGCACGGACCCGCGCGTGGTGGAGCATGGTGGGTATCTTTGTGCTGGCCATCATGGTGGGGGAAAAGGGCACCATCGTACTCTTTGGCCTGATGTCGTTCATGGCGCTGCGGGAATTCATCACGCTCACGCCCACCCGGCCGGGGGATCATCGCACGCTGTTCTGGGTGTTCTTTGTACTCACGCCGGTGCACTACATCTTCCTGGCGCGGGATTGGTACGCGATGTTCGCCATCTTCATTCCGGTCTATTGTTTCCTCTTCGTGCCAGTGCGCAGTGCCCTGGCAGGAGATTGCGAAGGCTTCCTCGAACGCACGGCGAAAATTCAGTGGGGCCTTATGATCTGTGTCTACTGTGTGAGCCATGCGCCCGCGCTGTTGATGTTGGACATCCATCACTACCCTGCGCAAAACGCCAAACTGTTGTTTTACTTTGTGACGCTGGTGGAGATGAGCGACGTGCTCCAATATGTGTGGGGCAAAACGATGGGGAAACACAAGATCGCACCCAAGGTTAGTCCGAACAAAACCTGGGAAGGCTTCATCGGCGGCGGACTCAGCACGGTGGTCATCGGCACTCTGCTCTGGCAGGTCACCCCGTATTCACCGCTGCAGGCTGCCGGCATGTCGGCCATCATCGTCATCATGGGCTTTTTAGGTGGCCTGGTGATGTCGGCCATCAAACGCGATCGTGGCGTCAAGGATTGGGGACACGCCATCGCCGGTCATGGCGGCATCATGGACCGCATTGATTCCCTGAGTTTCGCCGCGCCGGTGTTTTTCCACGCGACCCGCTACTGGTTTACCGGCGCGATTTCATAGCCTATCTTTTCTTTCCCGCTTCCTTATCA
>JAXMIV010000648.1:0-3992 GCA_034377045.1 Prosthecobacter sp.
GAGCACCCGGCTGTATCTGCCCTTGCGTTCCACCGCGCATTCCTCGGGGGACAAGTAGCCGTACCCAAGCTGCTGCAGCACGCGCAGCGCCGGAATCTGGCTGATGGCGGATTCCAGAAAGGAAGGAGTCATGGCGCCTCCTCCCATGGCAAACCAAGGGCGTGGAAATACGGACGGAAGCTGTCCTTCACGATGTCGGCAATCATGGCGACAAAAGACTCGCGGCGGTTATCGGTATGGTCGGCATCCAGGGCCTCATAATAGGCTAGGCGTTTCTCCACGGGCAGCACGGCAGCGGGATAGCCGGCCTTCATGAGTTCCAGGTTCATCAGCAGGCGGGAGGTGCGGCCATTCCCATCCACAAACGGGTGGATCTTGACGAAATCACTGTGCACCCGCGCGGCCCGCTCCACCGGATGCAGCGACATTGCCTCCTCTCGATACCAAGTGATGAAGCGTTCCATCAGTTCAGGAATCAGCACCTGATCCGGCGGCAGATGCCGGGCGCCGGCAATGCGTACGTTGATGGTGCGGTAACGCCCGGCGTTGTCATCATCGATCCCCTTGAGAATGAGCTGGTGCAGGGACTTGATCGTCCATTCGCTCAGCGGCTCCGCCTTCCGCACCAGGTCTTCGAGATACACAATTGCATCCCGATGATTGACGGCCTCCAGATGCTCCCGCAACGACTTGCCGCCAATGGTGATGCCTTCGAGGGCCACCTTGGTTTCACGCAGGGTCAGCGTATTGCCCTCAATGGCATTGGAATGGTAGGTCCAGCGCACAATGAGGTCCTCCCGCAGATTGCGCACGATGGCCGGGTCCAGCAGGCGATGCTGGTCCAGGGTGGCCTTGAGGCGGTCGATGGCGGGGAAGAGTTGCATGGACGTTAGGTGGTGACTCGCAATTTGCCCGTGAGCAGGCGCTGCATCAGACCGCGCTTTTGCTGGTCGACGGCGGCGCGTTGGGCGTGAAGGAGCGTGAGTTCTTTAGCAGCGGCGTCGAGAAGTGTTCCAATGCGTTGCTGCTCTTCAAATGGGGGGAGTGACAGCTTGATGTCGAGAAATGCAGACTTCCCGAGAACTCGATTTCGGCCAGCACCTCCTGGCGACGCTAGACCGCAATCGAAGACGAATCGATGCGTGAGAATATAGTGCCGGAAGAATGACGGAGCAGCTTTTCCCTCCCTAAAGGCAAATGTGGGGAAGCGATGCGAGACGAGTGCTCCATCGGCTTCTGGCGGAACAATGGCGGCCGCTCCTTCCCAAGCAAAGGTGATGTTCACCACCAAGTCTCCGGCCTTGAGTTCAAACAGTTCTTCGAGAGCAATGTTGGCCGGAACAAAATCCCGTTTCAGGAAGACGCCTTTGCCATGACTACGTATGCCGGATGACAAGAAGTTGCCTGAGGGTTTGACGGTTGGTCGGGCAATGGGTTCGAGTACCTCCCCAAGCCTCACGGTCTTCCATTTGCCCGCAAATCCCTTCAACCGTTTCGTGCCAGTGAGAAGCCGAAACGTGAGAACCTTCTTGCGGCGGTCCTTGGCTTCGATCAAGGCATCGAGCTTTTCGAGGGCGTCGTTCCAGGTGGTGAGGAGGTCGGCGATCTTGCGTTGTTCGGGGAGGGGTGGGAGGGCGGTGGGAAACTGCCGCAATTGCGTGCTGTTGATGCTGGCAAGATTCGTGGACTGCTTGGAACAAGACTGAAAATAGGAGCGTCCGCCGTGGCTTTGAGTAAGCAGGGCAAGAAACCGAGAATCGAGATCCGATGCATTGGCTCGAACCACAAATAGATGGTTCTGATGGACACAATCCTTGATTTGCCCCCGCCACAAAGCACCGCGTCCGAGTTTATCAGCATCACCGCCTTCGGTTAATACTAAATCGCCGTCCACTACTCGAAAGCGATCAACGGCCCTCTTTGGCACTTCGATGGTCTTCATTTCATCAAGGACGAAGTGACCGTCTTGTACGTTTGCGACTCTCAGATACGGCATATTAACAGTCTCACCCGCCCTTGCTGAATTCTTGGATAGGCCTGTCTGAATGGTAGCGACCTCATCTAAACGCACACAGCCCCAGTCCACTGGCAATTCGCCGGCGGGCGAGGACTTGGTTTTTTGGGAGGCGTTGAGGCGGATGGGTTTCATGAACGAGCAAACAAAAAAGGACAGGCGAAGGGGCGATTAGCCGAGGAGGGTCTCCAGGTCTTGGAGGGTGGTTGCCAGGAACTCGGCGCCGGTGCTGCCGGGGAGGTGGGTGAGGTGGGAGGGCAGGCCTGCCTTGACCAGCGTGGCGACATCGATGGCGCGTTTGATCTCGATGGCCTGGCTGTAGGGTGACATGGTTTCCAGATCGGGACGCTGCAGCAGTTCGTGAAAGCGGCGCAGCACGCGGAACAGGGAGGCCCAGTGAATCCACTGCGGGAAGTCCTGGGCGTCCGGCCAGGAGAGGAGGAAACGCCATTCGTCATGGCGCAGGGCGAAGTGTTTTTCCCGGCCCGCACGCACAGCGAGGACATGGCCGGAGAGAGTGAGGTCGTTGAGGATGTTCTGCACGGAGCGGGGCATGGCGCCGACGTGGCGGGCGATTTCCGCCGGGTGCCCGGAGTCATGCGTCAGCAGCCAGGTCATGACATCCGCACGCGCCACCCGGCCAAAGAGGGCGCGCATCTTGAACAGGAAGGTGGCGGGCTGATCCGGCCGCGGCGGCTGACTGAGACCTCGCAGCTTGAACGGGCCGCGCTGAAATCCCCAGCGCAGAAAGTCCGGATCCTCCGCACCGAAGAAGGGCAAGTCAGGAAACAGGGGAGTGGGCGGACGATCGCGCACCGCTCCCTTGGTCAGCACAGCCCACTTGGCATGGGCGCTGTCATGACTGAGATACGCGGCCACGGCGGCGAGGACGGTGGAGTCTCCCGGCTCGTACTCCGCCTGAAGCTGGGTGAGGCGCTGGAGGTTGATCCAGGCACCGTTGGCATGCAGCCAGTCGAGGATCTCATCGAACAGGCGCGGCTCATGACGGGCCAGGACCGTGGAGAAGAGCAACAGCGCCTCCGGGTCGACGATCCAGGGGTCGCCGCTGCGCGAATGACCGGACACGCCCAGAGCGGACCACTGGCGCCAGAGAAAGCCCAGGATGAGGTGGCGAAACTGTGCCTTAAAGCTGGTCAACGACGGTTCCATGGCCGAGGTAGCTCACTGCGTGAGCAAGCACATTGCGGAAGCCTTCCGATGGGTCCTGATTGATGCACCAACGGGCGGCGGCGAGGAGTTCATCCGCTGTGGGTTGCAGTTCTTCAAGATCTTGCAAATGCCGCCCCGGTCCTTGATCCACCGTGGCATAAAGTTTGAAAAATACCTGATCGTAGCGGCTGATGAAGCTGATGGTCAGTGCGGGCCCAAACTGGTGTGTGATCAGGCGGGCGGCGATGCCTTCAGGGAAGCCCAAACGAAAGAAGGACTCATCCGCCGGGCCAGCATTGAGCCATTTTTCGGGAAGATTCAATTGCCCGCGTACATCCTCTGCCGTCTCCAATAGCCAAAACGGCAAGGGCTGTGCTCGCGTGAGGCAGCCATCCTCGAAGTTGGCCAGAATGTCGACGTCACGGGTGGTCGTGCGCGTCACCAGTCCCAGAGCGAGTAATGAGGAGCCGCCACAGACCACATAATGGCAAGGCTGCGCTTTGCGTGCCTCCAGCCGCTCTGCCAATAATGATAAAGCCTGATTCAGGCGATCCGCAGTTATTTTCATTTAAATGTCTAATTAAATGCTTGAAGTAAGTATTTCAAGCGACAAATATATTAAAAAATTAAATTTGCTATTATACCCCCAGTTCTACCAGATAACCCTGCATCTTGGCTCGCACTTCGGCGAGTTGCGATTCTAGGGTGGTGATTTCCTGCTGAACCTTGCCAAGGTCGATCTCGGCCTCTTCCTCAAAGGTGTCGACATAACGCGGGATGTTGAGGTTGAAGTCGTTGTCGGCAATCT
>JAXMIV010000649.1:0-3710 GCA_034377045.1 Prosthecobacter sp.
TGCGACCGCCTCAAGCGCGAGCACAAGGTCGAAACCAATACCGGCAAGCCGCAGATCGCCTATCGTGAGACCCTCACAAAGGAAGCCGATGGCGAAGGCAAATTGGTCAAGCAGTCCGGTGGCCGCGGTCAATATGGCCACGTCATCCTCAAGGTTTATCCCGGTGAAAAGGGCAAGGGCGTCACCGTCGAAAACAAGGTCGTCGGCGGCACCATTCCGAAGGAGTTCATCAATCCTTGCAAGGCGGGTTGCATGGAAGCCGTGACCAACGGCATCATCGCTGGTTATCCGGTGATCGATATCCACATCGAACTGCTCGACGGATCGAGCCACGATGTAGACTCCAACGAAAACGCTTTCAAGATGGCCGCCATCTTCGCCGTCAAGGACGCTCTCAAGAAAGCCAAGTGCATTTTGCTTGAGCCCATCATGGCTGTCGAGGCTTCGACACCTGAAGATTATCAGGGTGACATCATGGGCGACCTTAATCGCCGCCGCGGCAGAATCCTGGGCATGGATACACGTGGCGCCTCCGCCATCCTTCGCGCTGAAGTGCCGCTGGCAGAAATGTTCGGTTACTCCACCGCCATCCGCACCCTGTCTTCAGGACGCGCCAGCTATTCCATGCAACCTGCCCGCTTTGAGCAGGTGCCCCAGCAGATCGTGGATCAAATCGTCGAACAGCGCGGCGGCCCAAGCCGGAACTAATTATTTGCAGCCAACCATTCACGCCGGACACCAGTCATGAATAATCAGCGAATCAGAATCCGCCTGCGCGCCTACGACTACCGCGTGCTCGATAAGAGCACCGCCGACATCGTCGAAACCGCGAAGCGCACCGGCGCCAAGGTCGCAGGCCCCATTCCCCTTCCGACCCGGATTGAGAAGTTCACAGTGAACCGCTCTCCGCACGTGGACAAGAAGTCCATGGATCAGTTTGAAATCCGCACGCACAAGCGCCTGCTGGACATTGTGGACCCAACCTCCCGCACCGTGGATGAGCTGAAGAAGCTCAATCTTCCTTCCGGTGTGGACATCACCATCCGCATCTAGTTCCAAGGCAACCACGCACGACCCCTTAACAGGAGACAAAAGATTATGGCTCTAGGTTTGATTGGCAAAAAAATCGGCATGACCAAGGTTTACACCGACAAGGGTGAAGCCGTGGCGGTGACCGTCGTGGACGTCAGCGGCAATGCCGTCGTCCAAGTGAAGCAGAAGTCAGGCAAGGATGGCTACAGCGCGGTTCAGCTCAGCTACGGCGAGCAGAAGGAATCCCGCATTACCAAGCCGCTGCTCGGCCACTTCAAGAAGCACGGCGCGACCCCCAAGCGTCTGATCAAGGAATTCCGTGTCGACTCTGACGACCAGCTTCCTGCCGCCGAATCAAAGATCGGCGCCGATCTCTTCAGTGCCGGCCAGTGGGTCGACGTTATCGGCACCACCAAAGGCAAGGGCTTTCAGGGCGTTGTGAAGCGCTGGAACTTCGCCGGCCAGCCAGCCACTCACGGCCACATGATGCATCGCCGGCCGGGTTCCATCGGCTGCCGTCTGACACCTGGGTTGGTGTGGAAAAACCAAAAGATGCCTGGTCATGACGGTGTGGATCGCGTTACGACCCAGAATTTGAAAATCATCCAGAGCCGTCCGGAAGATGGCCTGCTTCTGATCAGTGGCGCCCTCCCCGGCAACAAGGGCAGCATCGTTGTGGTGCGCCCGGCCAAGAAGAAGCCCGCGCCCGCCGCCAAATAACACCAGGAGAATATTGAATCATGTCAGCAACCGTTCTTTCATCTGAAGCCGCCAAGCAGGCGAGCCTCAACCTGGTCGAAGGCCATCAGGGCAAACAGGCGCTCAATGATGTGCTGGTCGCCTACCGCGCCAATCGCCGCCAGGGCAATGCCTGCACCAAGTCACGCGCCGAAGTTTCCGGCAGCGGCAAGAAAATGTGGCGCCAGAAGGGCACCGGCAATGCTCGTATGGGCAGCAAGCGTTCCCCGATCTGGAGTGGTGGCGGCGTGGTCTTCGGGCCCAAGCCCCGCGACTATTCCAAGAAGATCCAGAAGAATGTAAAGAAGCTGGCCCTCCGCACCGCTCTCACCGCCCGCATCAATGACGGGGCCGTCCTGACCGTGGACAGCTTCACCGTCGGCGATGGCAAAACCAAAAGTTTCGTCAGCACCGTCCAAAGTCTGTCGACTGCCAAGAAGGTTCTCATCGTTGGGCAGACCTTCGATGAATTGACCTTCCGCGCCGCACGCAATGTGCAGAACGTGCAGCTCATCTCCGCTGACGATGTCAACGCCGAACACTTGCTGCTTTATCCGCAGGTGGTCGTGACTCCCGAAGCTCTCGCAACCCTTGCCCGGAGAACCGCTTGATATGAAAGATCCCCACTCTGTGATCAGAACGCTGCGACTCAGCGAAAAAGCCACGCTGCTCGGCGACAAGAATAACGAATATGTTTTCGTCGTCGACCCGAAGGCCAACAAGCTGGAAATCAAGCAGGCCGTGCAACGCCACTTTGGCAAAACGGTTATCGGTGTCCGCACCGCCAACTTCACCGGCAAAGCCCGCCGTGAGCGCCGAGCCGACTTCGGCCGCACCAATCATTGGAAGAAAGCCATCGTGCGTCTCAAAGACGGCGAGCGCATCGACCTCGTGTAAAGCAACCCCGGTTCCGAACCTTTTAACCAGGAAAGACGCACAGCCATGGCGCTGAAAACTTTCAAGCCCAACACCCCTTCGAACCGCTACAAAGAGTGGAATTCTTTCGAAGAAATCACCAAGGACACGCCTCAGCGCAGCCTGACGGTTGCTCTCCGGAAATCCGGCGGCCGCAACAACACGGGACGCATCACCTGCCGGCACATCGGCGGTGGTCATGACCGTCGTTACCGCCTTATCGACTTCAAGCGCGCACGCCGCGACGAAGCCGCCAAGGTGATCGCCATCGAGTACGACCCAAATCGCTCCGCACGCATTGCTCTGCTCGAATATAAGGACGGTGAACGCTCTTACATCCTGGCTCCGATCAATCTTGAAGTGGGCGCCAGTGTGATGGCCGGCGAAAAAGCCGCACCCGACCTTGGTAATGCGCTCCCGCTCAGCAAAATCCCCCTCGGTACCAGCATCCACAATGTGGAATTGGTTCCCGGTCGTGGTGGTGTTGCAGCCCGTGCCGCAGGCCAGGCCGCCATCCTTTCCAACCGTGAAGGTGCCTACGCCTTGGTGCGCATGCCCTCCGGAGAGGTTCGCAAGATCCAGGCCGAATGTTATGCCACGATTGGCCAGGTCGGTAATACCGAGCACATGAACGTCGTCAGTGGCAAAGCTGGCCGCACCCGCTGGCAGGGCACCCGCCCAACCGTGCGCGGTATGTGTATGAACCCGATCGATCACCCCAACGGCGGTGGCGAAGGCCGTTCGAAGTCCGGCGGTGGCCGCCAGCACTTGCTGAGCCCGTGGGGCCACGCCAAGGGCGAGAAGACTCGCAACAAGAAAAAGGCGACGAACAAACTGATCGTTCAGACTCGCCACGCGAAGAAGTAATTGTTTTCCCCAACCCTGACTCACTGACCCTATGGGACGCTCACTCAAAAAAGGACCTTTCGTCCAGCAAGCCTTGCTCGACAAAGTGGATAAGCTCAATGACGCCGGCCTGAAGCGCCCGGTGAAGACTTGGGCACGCAGCTCCATGATCACTCCTG
>JAXMIV010000650.1:0-2702 GCA_034377045.1 Prosthecobacter sp.
GGAGTTTGACATCAATATGGCCATTCACAACCATCACAAGCGTCCCCTGGAACGCGCCTACATGTTCTGGGATCCCAACTATGTTCTCAGCATCGTCAAAGACCGCGACCCACGCATGGGCGCCTGTGCCGACATTGGCCACTGGGTGCGCAGCGGCTTGAAACCCGTGGACTGCATTCGCATTCTCAAGGGCCGCATCTTCGACAGCCACGTCAAGGATCTGACCGCGTTCGGCGATCCCAAAGCTCACGACGTGCCGTTTGGCACCGGAGTGTCTGACATCGCCGCCGTCCTCGCGGAATACCATGCCCAGGGTTTCCACGGTCCTCTCGATATCGAGTACGAACACAACTGGGAAACCAGCCTGCCTGAGATCACTCAGTGCATGGAGTTCATCAAGAACTGGCAGCCTGCGAAGTAAGCCATCTCGGTGACTTTTTTGGGGGGATTCGAACCGTGGGTTCGAATCCCTCTTTTGCTTTGTACCGCTAGTCTCACTGCCCCATCTTGCTCCGGTGCTCGCTCGGCCGCCAGCCGATCCACTTTTTGAAGGTGTTTGAAAACACGAACGCGGTTTGATAACCGACCGCATGCGCGACGGTCTCCACTTTCAGGTTTGTCGTGGATAAAAGTTCCGCCGCCTTGCGCATGCGCAGCCAGGTGACGTGGTGCATCGGTGTCCGGCCAAGCGCACGGCGGCAGAGGCGGCGCAGATGCTCGGCGCTGACATGGGCACGGTGCGCCAGTTCATCCAGGGTCCAATCACGGCCCACATCGGCAGCCACCTTTTCCCACAGTCGCCAGAGGCGGTCATCCTGCTGCCACGGTTGCGCAAAGCGTTCAATGTAACCATGGATCAACTCCACCCAATGAAACATGGCGGCAGGCTTCGCCTCATGAGCCGCCTCGGCGATCAGCCCCTCAATGGCGCTCCACAACCCGCCACCCTGAAAGGCCGCCATCTGGGGCGAGCTGCTGTTCAGGATGGGTTTCTGCTCCGGCTGCTGCTCATACCGCACCCAGCAGCAGCGCCACACCTTTCCCGACACCGCCTCAAAGGCATTCAGCATGAATGCCGGCAAGGCCACCGCCATGCCCGCGCCGCACTTTTGCCAGCGGCCATCCACCAGCACGCGCCCTTCCCCCTCCAGGCATGCCAGAAAATAGAGCCCGCCCTGGTGCATCCTCACAATCCGATAGGGCGCGCGGGCGGTCATCACCCCGGCATGGGCGATGCGATGCGTCTTCAGTGTCCCGCACACCGGCGCTGCGCGCAGCCACGTACGCCGGTCCCCCTCATCCGCCCGTACCACCTGAAAAACCGTGTCCGCCCCGTGGATGTGCGTTTCGGATAGTTCGTGGATGGAAGAAGGCGCGTGCATGAGGCAGAGTTTGCAGTTGTTTGCTGTGGCTGGTGCTTCGCACGTTTGCGATTGTTTCGAAACAACTGCAAACTATAGCCAACCATTGCCAACAACCGCAAACCCTCTCTTCACCATGCCTAACCCTTGGACCGGAATCGGAAATCCCTACACCCGCCAGGAAGTCGTGGACCGTCTCAGAGCGACGCTGGCGAAGGGTGAGCCCATCATCGCCGCCGGCGCGGGCACTGGCATCAGCGCGAAGTTTATCGAGAAGGGCGGCGCCGACCTCATCATCATCTACAACAGCGGCCGCTTTCGCATGATGGGCCACGGCAGCACCTGCGGCCTCATGGCTTATGGCGATGCCAATGCCATCGCCATGGAGATCGGCGAATACGAAGTGTTGCCTATCGTCAAGGAGATCCCTGTCGTCTGTGGTGTGCATGCAACCGATCCGCGCCGGCGCATGTGGCACTGGTTAGGCCGCGTCAAGGAAATGGGCTTCTCCGGCGTCAACAACTTCCCCACTCACACCATCGTCGACGGCCATTTTCGCGGTGTGCTGGAAGAGACCGGCATGAGTGTAAAGAAGGAGTTTGAAATGGTCGGCCTCGCGACCCGCATGGATCTCTTCAGCATCGTCTACGTCGCCACTCCTGAAGAAGCGATTGAGATGGCCAAGCAGGGCGCCAACGCCATCATCGCCCACGTCGGCACCACGGTCGGCGGCAGCATCGGCGTCACCAATGCCGTCGTCAGTTGGGATCACACCGTCAAGGTTACTCAGGACATCATCGACGCCGCCAAGAGCGTCAACAAAGACATTTTCACCCTCACCCACGGCGGCCCCATCAACACGCCCAAAGACGTCGAATTCATCCTCAGCAAAACCACCGCCGACGGCTTCGTTGGCGCCAGTTCCCTGGAACGCATGGGCGTCGAAGATTCGCTGACCACGCTGACTCGCGAATTTAAGAAGGTAGCGAGGGGATAAGACGGCTTCGGCATTCGGGCGAAAACTACCGGTACCACTTTCCAGTTGCCTTGGAGTAAATGTTGCCTCCGACCTCGCTTGAAAAGTGTCCACGGAGGACGCCAGGCTCGTCAGGGGGACAGTGAATGAACAAGTCAATCTCCCGCGCACCTCGCAAATCGGGCTCGAATCCATCCCGCTGTGGAGGGTCGCCTTCCAGTCTGATGCGCTGCCGGCTCTGCATCGCATTGCGGATTTTCATGCTTCCATCGTCAAATACCTTGGCATCGATGACTCGGTCGCTGATCTCAAACTCAGCGTAGCAATCCCCAATCTGAATTTGCAAATTGCCGTAAAAGCAGCCG
>JAXMIV010000651.1:0-2686 GCA_034377045.1 Prosthecobacter sp.
GTAGGCGTCGCTGTCGATGCGATCGCCAAACTGGCGCGCGTAGGCAACCCATTTGCGCTGGCCGCGCACCTCAAAGCCGGTGGGGCGCGGGGTGCTAAGCAGGTCAAGGAGAAAGGACTTCGAAGAGGCGGAAAGCATGAGGGAAGGTAGGGAATCTGAGATGGATTGGGCGCCTTATCTGGGCACGACGGCCAGATAGTTGCGGACCGTGCTCCATCCAGGCTGGGAAATTTCGCGACCCGCGGCCGTGCGGGCCCAGAAGGCTGAGGAGCGCCCGCCATCCAGATTGAGCGCCCGCTCGATCTGCAGCCCAGCGACGAAGCCCGGCCTGGCGAGCAATTCGGCCAGGCCCGCCAGAGAGGCGTTGCGGGCGACACCGATCGCCCAGATGCGTTTGCCATCGTTGGCGATAAAGGTGCGCGGCGCCAGTTTGGCGCGATCAAGACTGTCGATCGGCCGCCCCCGGTCCACCAGCCGCGGGCCGCTTTGGATCAGATCACTCACGCCTTGTTCGCCGAGGAATTCTGAGTTCCAAACCAGATAGGGCTCATTGCTGACGACCAGCACGGAACCGGACAAGAGTTTGTTATGGGTGAACTGACCGTGCTTGCGTCCGCTGGCAAGGAGGAGGCCCAAGGGCTGGAAATCTGGATGGAAGAAGCCGCCGTTGACGCCAGCGATGGCCCGATGGTAGGGCATGGCCTGGCTGATGACGCCGCCACCCGCATTGGGCGAGGGTTGATCGATGACGCGCAGCACGCATTGCCGACTGTCAAAGACGACCACCTGAATATCCGTGCCGCCAGCGCTGACGTCGTAAAGCGTGGCGCCGTGACCCAGGGATTGTGAGCGTGCCGCGCCCGGACGTTGCCATGAAGAAGCCGGCGGAGTGGTCGCACCATTCGACCAATTGGCAGGCGGCGGAGCGGGCGGCTGTGGCTGGGACGGATAGGCGGGTGCGGTCACCGCGCCATAGGGTTGCGAGGCCGAACCCGGGCCGAACATGGGCCTGGGCGGTGGCTGTTGGGGCCATTGATTGCAGGACGTCAGCGCCAGGGCGGCGCCCGTCAGGATGTGCGCAAAAAGTTTCATCGGGCCGTGCCCGAATATTTAGGCGTCATGCACGTGCGCGTCCAGCCATTCCCGCATTTGTGCGAGCGCCGCCGCACGATGGCTCAGACTATTTTTCACCGCCTCCGGCAGCACGCCGAAGCTTTCCTTGTGTCCTTGTGGGACAAAGAGCGGATCATAGCCAAACCCGCCCGTGCCCTGTTCGCGCAGGAGCAGCTTGCCCTCTACCGTGCCATGGGTCACGTGCAGCAGCTTGCCGTCTCGTACCAGCGCCATGCAGCAGTGGAAACGGCCGGGAAAAGACTGGCCGGGATTCGCCGCGAGGGCGCGCATTTCATTTTTGAGCTTGGTTCGATTCTCGGCGTCGTTGGCTCCGGGGCCCGCATATCGGGCGGACTGCACCCCAGGCGCACCGGCCAGAACGTCCACCTCCAGCCCCGAATCGTCCGCCAGAACCCAGGCGCCGGGCAGGGAGGCGCTAGCCCCCTGCGCCTTGATCACCGCGTTGGCCTCAAAAGTATCGCCCGTCTCCTCCGGCAGGGTCATGCCGGGGTGCGCGAGCATGTCTTCCACTTGCCATTTGGGCCCGAGGATCGCGGCCACTTCGTTGGTTTTGTGAGAATTGGAGGTGGCGAGGAAGAGTCGAGGCATGGGAAAATGGCTGATTGTGCATTCCTAGCACGTTTTACCTAAGCGCCAAGGACGAATTCAAGTTGCCGTTTGTTGGCGAGGCGGTACTGTCGCTCTCCCTCCCCCAAAAAATGCCGGGTTAGCTCAGTGGTAGAGCAGTTGATTTGTAATCATCAGGTCGTCGGTTCAAGTCCGACACTCGGCTCCATTCAGGCTCAACGAGTCGCGATTGAAATCCGAATGAACAAGTCGAGTTTTCGGACTCTTTTGGCCTTCAAGTGCCATATTTTGGAGAGGGGCTATGGCTGGCGCTGGTTCGGCTGGGCGGCTGCATGAGGGTGTGTCCCGCGGCTCTTGACTCCCTTTATAGCTGCCACATGGTCTGGAAATGAATCATTGCCTTCGCTTACTCCCGGCGCTGTTTCTCGTCGGATGTGCCGCGCCGCAGGCGAGTGAATCCGAGTCGCTGCTGCCAGGGAGCAATGTTTTGCCTTTCCAGGAAATTCGCACCGCATTGAAGGGGACCGTCGACTTTTCGCGCCACGTTAAGCCGATCTTCCAGGCAAAATGCGTCGTCTGTCACGACCGCGCTTCCCAACCCCGCGGACTGCATCTTGACAGCCGCGAGACTGCCGTGAGATCAGGATCTCTCGGCGTCTTCATCGTCCCGGGCAATGCCAAGCAAAGCCTCCTGCTTGCGAAGATCAACAGTGCTTCCGCCCACATCAAGGCCATGCCACCTGTGGGAGAGCAAGTCACCGCTGAGGAGGTCGCCATTCTGCAAAGATGGATCACGCAGGGTGCAGTCTGGCCCGCATCTGAATAAACGGGTGGGCACTTGAGTCCCTGCCGAGGGCGTGTCGGTTATGCGAACTTGCCCCCGGCGCATAAGGATGGACTTTCGCCAGATGAAGGTTAATCTCCACCATCGAACTGGGCAGACAATGTCGCGATTTGCGGCACTATCGTGCCTTGCCAGGACACC
>JAXMIV010000652.1:0-6595 GCA_034377045.1 Prosthecobacter sp.
TCCGCCCGCTCTGTCATCGCGCATGACAAGCCAGGCAGGCAGACGGTCCATGGTGTGCCGCGGTTTGAATTCTAGGATTGACGATGCCTATGCTCCAACGGCTTGATAATGGAATGCTCCGCTTTCTGTTCCGCACACTGGCTGCCGTTGGCGTCTCGTTGCTGAGCATCGGTTGTTCCTCGTGGTTTGAGGACGATGTGCCCGGCAGGACTGATCCTCGCCATTCTTATTGGATTGGCGACGGCGTGCCAGGGAGTCCACGCATGGTCATCAGCCTCAGCCAGCAGCGCGTGTTCTACTACAAAGGCGACCGCATGGTGGGTGCGTCCCCCATCTCCTCGGGACGTGAGAGTCACATGACGAAACTCGGCTCCTACCGCATCATCGAAAAGGACATTGATCATCGTTCCTCGTGGTACGGCAGCTACGCCCGGCCGGACGGTTTTGTGGTGCGGGACAATGTGGATGTGCGCAAGGATCCGCGGCCGCCCGGCACGGCGTTTGTCGGAGCCGACATGCGATACTTCATGCGCATCACCGGCGCCATAGGCATGCATCAGGGTTGTCTCCCCGGCTACCCCGCATCCCACGGCTGCATCCGCCTGCCGGGCCGGATGGCGGCCATCTTCTTCCACGAAACCCCGCTAGGCACGCCAATCAAAATCACCAAAGAACCCGTGACCGAGCCGGCGCAGCCCGAAGTTCCTGTAGCCCCGCCGAAGCCTGCGCCAGCTATCCTCGCGGCAGCGCCCGCGCCTCAGGTCCAGCAGGCGAAGACACCAGCTCCCCCAAACGTGAAGTTAGGCCAGGCGAATATGCCTGCATCTGCCCCTGCGCCAAAGGCCCTGAAGGCCGCCACCACCCCCAAGAAACAGGTCACTTCCGCGTCCCCCAACAAAGGGCAGGTTTTCCAACACAAGCCAAAACCCAAACGAGTCACGCGCGGCAGCACGATTTTTCTCGATTGAACCTCCCATTAGAAAAGCGCGTTATGACACTGCATCCGCGCACCTCCCGCACAGCGTCGGATGCTCTTCCATGGCCCCCACATCCGGCAGGTGCTTCCAGCATCTCGCGCATTTGGGGTGGGCGCAGACTTCGACTCTTGCGGTTAGGTCGGCGCCGCCGCGGGTGAGGTTGAGGTCGCTGAGGATGAAGAATTCGTGGAGGGTGGGCAGGTCGGTGAAGACGGGGTGGTCGAATCCTTTCTCGGGTAAAGTCAGGGAGACGGTGGCTTCGAGGTTGGAGCCGATCTTCTTTTCCTGGCGGGCTTTTTCGATGGCCTGCTGGATCACTGCGCGGGCTTCGAGAAGTTGCTCGACAGCGAGCGTGACGTCGCTGCCGGGAAAGTGCGGATTGGGCTGCGGGAAAGATTGAAGATGGACGCTGTCGCTGTTGCCGAGAAATTCCCAGGCTTCATCGGCGGTGAAGGCGAGGATGGGTGCGAGGAGCCGCAGCAGGGTCTCGGTGATTTCGCGGATGGCGGTCTGCGTGGCGCGGCGGCGGGGGCTGTCAGCGGCATCGCAGTACATCCGGTCCTTGGTGATGTCGATGTAGAGCGAACTGAGGTCGCTGGTGAAGAACTGATTCACCAGCGTGAAGACCTTGCGGAAGTCATAGCCGGCGTAGGCCTCGACACAGTCGCGTGTCAGCGCGTGCAGCCGCTCCATGATCCAACGGTCGATGAGGGTGAAGTCGGTGACGTCAGCGGCCTTTTCGGGGGTGTAGTCATGCAGATTGCCTAACAAGACGCGCAACGTATTGCGGATGCGGCGGTAGGATTCGGCGGTCTGCTGAAAGAGTTCTTCGCTGAAAGGAACTTCGTTTTGATAGTCGACGCTGCTCACCCAGAGGCGAACCATGTCGGCGCCGTACTTGTTGTAGTAGTGGTCGGCTGTGGTGGGTTTGCCCCCCCCCTGGGCTGATTTGGCGAGTTTGTTGCCGCTGGTGTCGACGACGAAGCCGTGAGTGATGACGCTCCGGTAAGGCGCGGCATTGCGGGCGATGATGCTCATCATGAGGCTGCTCTGAAACCAGCCGCGATGCTGGTCGGTGGCCTCGATGTACATATCCGCGGGAGCGTGCAGTTCGGGATGATGGTCGAGCACCGACACGTGGCTGCAACCCGAGTCGATCCAGACATCAAGCGTGTCATTGCCGCGCGTGGTGCCGGCCGGAAGTCCGACTTCGGCAGCCCACCAGGCATCGTCCCTTTCGAACCAGAGATTGGAGCCGTGTTTTTCCACAATGGCCGCCACCTTGCCGATGACGGCGGTGTCCATGATGATAGAGCCATCGGCGGCATAAAACACCGGCAGCGGCACGCCCCAGGTGCGCTGGCGGCTGATGCACCAGTCTGGCCGGCTTTCGACGGTACCATACATGCGGTTACGCGCCCACGCGGGCATCCACTTGACCTTGTCGATCTCGTAAAGCGCCCTGGCGCGAATGTCGTCCACTCTGATGAAGAACTGTTCGACGGCGCGGAAGATGATCGGCGTCTTGGAACGCCAGCAGTGCGGGTATTGATGGACGATCTTTTCATGGCCTAACAGCGCGCCCTTGGCTTCGAGCAGGGCGATGATGCCGTCGTTGCTTTGAAAGACGTGTTTGCCAACGAAGTCGGGCAATCCGACCTCGGCGGTGTATTTGCCGTTGGCGTCAACAGGGGAAAGGATGTCGAGGCCATGCTCGCGGCCGGCCTGATAGTCATCGGCGCCATGGCCGGGGGCGATATGCACTGCGCCGGTGCCGGTGTCGTCGGTGACGAAGAGGGTGTTGATGACCTTCGAGGTGCGCGGCAGGAAGGGATGCTGAGCCTCGGCACCATTCAGAGCGGAGCCTTTGAACTCTTGATTAGCGTGGCTGGTGTCGAGTTTGAAGCCGGTGGCGGCCTGGAAACCTTCGAGCCGGGACTTGGCGATGATGAGCTTTTCAACGCGGCCACTCTCATGCGTGAAAGTGCCCGACACGTAGTCGAACTCAGGATGCAATGCGATAGCGAGGTTCGCGGGCAGAGTCCACGGCGTGGTGGTCCAGATGACGAGAGAAGCTCCTTCGCAGCCCGGTGGCGGGTTGATGAGGTCAAAGGCCGCGAAGATGGCGGGTGAGGTCTTCTCCTTGTACTCCACCTCCGCCTCGGCGAGCGCGGTCTGCGCGCCGTAACTCCAGAGCACGGGGCGCTTCATGCGGTAGACGAGGCCTTGCTCGACGGCCTTGCCAAAGGTGCGCAGGATGCCGGACTCGTAACCGGGATCGAGCGTGAGATACGGATGGTCCCAATCCCCAAAGACGCCGAGGCGCTTGAAGCTGGTGCGCTGGATGTCGATGTACTTGCGCGCCTCCGCCTCGGAGCGGCGGCGGATTTCCACGGGGGTGAGACCGGTGGTTTCCTTGACGACCTTGAACTCAATCGGCAGGCCATGGCAGTCCCAGCCGGGGATGAAGGGGGCGTGGAAACCGGCCATGGTCTTCGACTTCACAATGAGGTCCTTGAGCACCTTGTTGAGGGCGGTGCCCATGTGGACGTCGCCATTGGCGAAGGGCGGGCCGTCGTGGAGGATGAAGGTGGGGCGGCCTTTCGACTGCGCCTGGATGCGTTCGTAGAGACCGCCCTCCTGCCATTGGGCCAGCCGCTGCGGCTCCCGGCTGACAAGGTCCGCTTTCATGGGAAAGTCGGTCTTCGGCAGCAGGACAGTGTCTTTGTAGTTTTTGGCAGGATCAGGCGCGGCGCTCATGGGTCAGGGAAAAGGGCGCGGAGCCTAGCGCAGGGGCTGCGGGAGGGCAACAGGCGACGAGGGCCGGGGTGGGGACGGGTGAGAGTCGCGCCTGCCGCGTCTTGATGATGGGTGGGGGTGGTGTATGGCTGGGCGCTTATGCTTTTGGCCCGTTCCCTTTTTCTCATCGCCTGCCTTTCGATCACACCCCTGAGTTGGGGGTTGGAGGTGGATGTCGTTTTGGGAAAGAGTCTTCAGCAGGCGTTGGAGCAGGTGCGGGAGGCGCGCAAGGCTGGGAACATGGAGGCGGCGACAGTTTGCCTGCCGGATGGGGTGACTGAGATTGGCCAACCGGTGGTACTGGAGGCCAGGGATTCGAACCTGACGATCACGGCCGCCAAGGGCGCGAAGCCGATGCTGATGGGGGCGCCGGTGGTGACGGGCTGGCAGCCGCATGCAGGGTCGATCGTGAAGGCGGATGTGTCGAAGCTGCTGCCGAAGGGTTTCCGGCCGAAGCAACTGCTCTTTGGCGGCGAACGGCAGATCCTGGCGCGGTATCCGAACTTTGATGCCAGCGATCCTTTGTATGGCGGGTGGGCGTTTGTGGATGAGTTCCCGGAGACGGGCGCGCCGGAGGGACATCAATGGAAGCGGACGCTCTATGTGAAGGCGGGGGATGTGCGGAAGTGGGCGCACCCGGAGGATGTGGAACTCGATATCTTCGCGCAATACGGCTGGTGGAATTTCATCGAGCCGGTGGCGTCGCTCGATCCGCAGACGCGGCTGTTGACGCTGGCGAAGGATTGCAGTTATGACCTGCACCCGAATAATCGCTACCACCTGCAGAATGCGCTGGAGGAACTGGATGCGCCGGGGGAGTGGTTTTATGATAGGCACTCCGGGCTGCTGTACTTTTGGCCGCCGGAGCCGATCGGAGTTAAGGAGGTGCGCGTGCCGACGCTGGAGAGCTTTTTCCAGGTGAAGGCGGGAGCGAAGAAGATCACGCTCAGTGGGATCACGTTCACCGGTTGCGTGGGAACGGCGATCACGCTGGATGGGGCGGAGGAGTGCGTGGTGACGGATTGTGTGATCACCAAGTGCGGCGCCTTCAGCGGCAGCGGTGTGAGCGTGAGTGCGGGCAGGGCGGTGCGCATCGCGCGCAATGAAATCAGCTTTACGGGCAGCAACGGCATCAGTCTCAGTGGCGGTGATCGCAAGACACTGACGGGACCCAAGCATGTGGCGGAGGACAATCACATTCACCACATGGGAGTGTACAATAAGAACGCCTGTGGCATCGCGATGCACGGAGTGGACATCACGGCGGCGCATAACCACATTCATGATGGCCCGCGCATGGGCGTGCAGATGAGCGGGAATAATCTGGTGGTGGAATACAATCATATGCACCACCTGGTGCTGGAGACGCAGGACGGCGGGGCCATCTATACCGGCGGGCGCGACTGGATCAGCAGCCGCGGCAGTGTCTGGCGGTATAACTTGATTCATGACATCGTCGGTTGCGGCCAGGAAAAAGGCGGCTTGAAACATCCGTGGTTCAGCTTTGGGCTGTATCCGGACGACAACAGCGGCGGCTTGGACATCATCGGCAACATCGTTTACCGCATCGCCTACACGCCGATTCACATGCACAATGCGCGCGACTGCGTGGTGGAGAATAATGTGTTTGCCCTGGGCGGGAAGTTTCAGTTCGACCTGCATGGGTGGACGAAGGATCAGCGCTTCTGGCAGAGCCATTTCCCAACGATGGTGAAGGGATACGAGTCGGTGGCAGGACTGCCGGCCTGGAAAAACATGCGGCACATGGATCTGCACCCAAAGGATGCGTTTCACGAGGACGGCACGATGATGAGTGGGAATGTGGTGCGGCATAACATCATGTTTAGCGATACGCCAGGCGTGAAGTATGGTGATCTGCGCAACTGCTCGCCGCAATGGAACACGATCGACAACAATGTGGCGTGGAACAATGGGCATCCGGTGGTCACGGGCATAAACAAGATGGGCCCGGACAAGGGCGCGGCGCTGCTGAGCGAAAACTTCGACGCGGCGCCAGCGGGCAAGACGCCGAAGGGCTGGGGATTCAATCACCGGCCTAACAAAGACGTACAACTGGTGGCGGCCGACGGCGCCTTGCGGGCGGATTGCGCGGTGAGTGCTGATCCGAAGAACCCGAAGGTGGTGTTTCACGGTCCGGATGTGCCGATCAAGCCCGGCGCCGCGTATCGCGTGCGGCTGCGGATCAAGAGCAGCGAGCTGCAAAGCCGGCTGAGCCTGGCCTTTGCCTCCTTCAAGAATGGCGAAGGCTACTGGCAGGCGAACGGAACCAGTGTGACCGCTACCCCTGAGTGGCAGGACGCGGAAGCCGTGGGCCGGATGCCGCTGACGACCGATGCGGTGTGGAAGCCGTGGATGACGCATTTTTGGCTGCGCGTGGATTGCCACGAACCGGCGGGCCAGGTCTGGATCGATGACGTGCGCATTTTTGAAGCGGAACCCCTCGACGAATGGGCCGCCTGGCAGGACGCCGGCTGGGACCGGCACGGCGTGGTCGCCGATCCGCTGTTCGTTGACTGGCAACACGGCGACTGGCGGCTGAAGCCCGAGTCACCAGCGTTCAAGCTGGGCTTTAAGGCGATCCCGGTGGGGGAGATTGGGGTACGGGAAGGGAATCTATGAGCGATGAGGGATAAGCGGGTAGGTCGGAGATCACCCACATTCTCTCCATGGTTCACTTTGTCTTATCGTCCTTGGCTTCCTTCTCGGCGCGGAGCTTGGCGATGCGGTAAACGATGTTGCCGATGATGTCCAAGCCGCCGCTGTTGTCGTCCGGATACAGCCCAAAGCTGAACCACGGA
>JAXMIV010000653.1:0-5570 GCA_034377045.1 Prosthecobacter sp.
TCAAAGTGATGGGCGCTGCCGGGGCCGTATTCGGAATGCCGCTGACCAAACCGGTCGTTGTATTTAGCACCAATCCCGACGGCAAGCCCGTGACCGCATATTTGGTTGGGAACTGGCTGGCGACAATCTGCCAGGCAAACGTGCCGCCTACAATGGCTGCAGGGGGCGTCGCGGCGGGGTCCACTACGGGCAGTTCGACCACATCCAAGGCCATAGGTCCAAGGGTCAACTTCTGCGCCGGCGTGAAGGCGGTAGCCTCGCAGGAGTAGCCGCCTTCATCACTCAGGGTGCACTTGTTGATCGTCAGCGTGGCCTTGGTAGTACCAGTCGCGTGGGTGCTGGCAACCAGCGGCCCACCCGCCGGCGCCATCCATTGGTAGGTGATTCCTGTCGTTAGGCTCGGAGTCAGTTTGAAGTTGGCCGTTCCGTTAATGCCGGCGCGCTGGTCAGTGGCGGGGGTGATGATGATCAGCTTCACCGCCGTGGTCTTCTGGGTCGGTCCTACCTTCACCACATAATCACCCGCATGCGCCGCCGTCACCGCCGGGATCGTGTAGTCCTTTTGGTTAGCCCCGGCGATTGCCACGTTATTGCGCAACCACTGAAACGTCGTGGGCAAACCGATCATGCCGACGCTGAAGATGACTTGATCACCTGCCCTGGCGATGCGGTTCTGTGGAGGCGCGACGATGGTGGGAGGACCGATGATGGTAAGGATCGCCGGATTGCTGATGGCGGTACCGGCGCTGTTGGTGACCACGCAGCGGAAGCTTCCGGCATGGCCCACCGTCACATTGGCCATAATCAAGGTGGCATTCGTCTGTGCGTTCAGGTTTTGCTCATTCTTTTGCCATTGGTAGGACAGATTCACGCCATCGACCGTGACTGTGAAAGTGGCGGTCTGCCCGGCGCTAAAGTCGAGCAGATCCGCCGGGTGCCCGGTGATCTGTGGTGTGCTGACCACGGTCAGCTTGGCCGCAACGGTGGGGACACTGCCGGCCACGTTCGTGACCACGCAACGGTAGAATCCGGCACTGTCGGCCGTGGTGACCGGGATCGAGTAGGTGGTTCCTGTTTCTCCTGGAATGTCCGCCGTGCCCTTCTGCCACTGATAGGTCATTCCCACGCCGGTCGCCTCCACGGTAAACCCAGCCGGTTGCCCGACGTTGACGGTTACGGCGGCAGGAGGCACATCAATCCGCGGCGGCAGGATGACTCCGAGCACGGCATCATCAGTGGTCGCCATGCCGTAGGCAGTAACGATCTTGGCTACGTAGGTTCCCGCATCGGCTGAGGTGGCGTCCGTGATGACGTGAGAAAACGAGGTGGCGCCCGGAATGAAGGCACCGTTGTGATACCACTGGCAGTACGGCTGACCGGCATTCACCGCTACGCTTAGTGTTAGGCTCTCACCTTCGTTCAACTGGCCACCGGTCGGCTGTGAGGTGATCACCGGACCCGTTCCGCCCACTTGGCTCAACAGTTTGAATAGCGGGGTGTAAAAACTATTCTCGAAGGTGGAACCCGAGTTGCCTGCCAGAATACGGCCGCTTTCCCGATCGAAATACAGGGCGTACACATCATCATCCACGACATGCGTAGCAACAAAGTCGGCATCCCAGGATCCATCCGGCTTAAAGGCCGCCAAGTAGGAGGCGGTCACCGGCACCGCATCCGTGGTCAGGGTGAAGCTTCCCCCTTCCACCAGGTGTTTGTGAGGCAGGGCGAGCAGCGACTCGACACTGGCGTTAAAGCCGGTGGCATAAGTGCCATCCACCGATCCGGAGTTGCTCAGAACCACAAACCTGTTCCGCGCGAGAGCGGTGCCGTTGAAACGCTGAAAAGCACCACCGACCGCAATTCTGCCGTTCGGCAGCACAGCCACCGCGTTAACCGTGCTGGCGGTACTGGTACTCGCGATGCTGTGCGCTCCGAAGCCTACATTGAAGGAGCCATCCGCGGTACCGTCGGTGTTCAAGCGCGCGACGCTGAAACGGAATGGCGAAACAGCACTGGTTGCAAAGGAACCACCGACCACGATCTTGCCGTCCGGTTGCAGCGCAATGGCGTTGACGCTGCCTGTGAAGCCGTTGGTAAAGGCGGTATTCGCGAAAGTTCCGTCGCCAGTACCGTCCTCGTTCAGGCGCACGAGCAACTTGCGAGGGGTACCGTTGACATCGGCAAATGTGCCGCCGACGAGGATCTTCCCATCAGGTTGAATGACGATCGCGCGCACCGTACTATCCGGACCGGTCCCAATGTTGAAGGTGTCATCAAAACTGCCGTCTTCGTTCAGGCGCGCGAGGCGGCAGGGCCCGCTCGAGGCGGTGGTGAAATTGCCGCCAACCAGGATCTTGCCATCGGACTGAACTGCCACGGCATAGATGGTATACGAACTCGAGTTAGAGTTGATCTCGGTAGCGACGAAACTGGTGTCTTCCGTCCCATCGGGCAAAAGCCGCCCGATCTGGTTCAGGCTGTTGACGCCGAAGTTGTAGAAGGGACCACCCGCGATGACGCGCCCCTTTTGATCCTGGCACACTGCCCTGACGGAGCTATTGATCCACGGATCGCGTATGAAACCCGGATCAAACGCGCCAGGTTGCCGGATGCTGACCGTGAGCGGATTGGTCCCACTGACCATGGTGGCGCCGGACAGATTCGAAAGGTCGATCGTGAATTCCTCACTGCCTTCGGGTAAGGCGTCCGCGGCAAGCGGAATGGACAACAGCCGCGGCAACACTTCCCCATCGCCCCAGTTCAGCGCACCACTGCTGGTGGTGTAATCCTGCGGAGTCACCGCCGTGCCCGGCGTGGTGACCCAATCGGCAGACACCACCCCACTGGCAGATTGTACCCTCTTCACCATCACCAGCCCATTGCCGCTCGCTTCGTTGACGACCGCCACGGCGCTTTCCGCCTGCAATCTCGGCGTGAAGGTGATCTGCACATCCAGCCACTCTCCGACCCCACTGCCACCGCGGGCGATAGTGGTGAAGCCGATGCCCGCCTCCGTGTCCGTAAAGGTCTCCCCCACCGGCAGCGGTGCATTCGATGCATCATTGTCAGAGGGCGTGCGGCAATCAATCACCCGCGTGTTTCTATAACGATCGTAAGCCCAGATGAGGTACGCGCCGTTGGATGCGTCCACATTGCTGGTGAACAGGCGCCGATGACCCACCCAGTACTCGGTCCCATCCTCCCGCGGGATGCGCAGGGCCAGCGGCAGAGCAGCATCCCCCGGATTCGCGTTTTGATGGTCGAAGCGCCCGATGCGGTAGGTGCCACTGGCCGTCACCACTTGGGCGCCGTCCGCATCCAGCCAGTATAGCCAAGCCTTGCTCCACATGTTGAACTGACCGTTGGGCATCGGGCCGGAACCCATCACATCCAAATAGTCCCCGTACTCTTCCCACGTACCATCGACTGCCACGGCGGTACTCCCGTTAGCCACCCGCTGCCGGGAAGAGTGCGGCAGGCCATAGTTGTGGCCAATTTCGTGGGAGATGATCCTGGAACTAAAGTAGCCGTTCAACCAGTGATTCTTGCCTTCGATGTTACCCAGTCCCCCGTAGTCGATCTCGCTGCCCGGGATATTGCCGAGGTAAACAAAACATACGCCGATGCGGTCATAGTCATTCATGTTATACCCGGCCGCCGTCGCCGCCGCGCGGGCATCTGAATGCAGTGTCCCATTGCTGCCGTTTACCGCATAAGTTTCCGCCGTTTGCGGCATACGAAAAACGTCCGTCACATCCGCCGAATCCCCACCCACGGCAGGCGTCAACTGGACACTGCTGCGGCCAAACGAGCACCTTTCATAAAAGTCTCTGACGCCGTCGACAAAGTTGAACGTGTCGGAGATCGCCTGCTCCGTCACCGGTTCTCCAGGGATATCACTGAAGTCCACCCGGATTACCAGTTCCTTCTTCACGCCCGTCGCCCAGCTTTGAGCGGGGCGGTTGGCGAAGAACTCCGGCGTGCCCTCCGTGCCGGCGGCAGCGTTCTGTTCGATCCATGGTGAGGCATCCCGTTCCTTCTCGGCGATTTGGGTTTCCACCAAGCCCGTGTGCTCAGGCGTGCATACCCGCACAAAGCTGTCGCCAGCGTCCACCACATCGGCAGGAGCCTCGATCACGACTTCGGCCGTCGGCGGCGCGGCGGCGGCAGTCACCAAGCCCGATACCGGACAAACATTCTGCAGCGGACGATCGATGCCGAAACGCTCTCCGGCTTCCACCGCGCGCACGGGGCTGGTCGTCACCGCAAGCTGCCCGTCAATGGCGACCCCGTGAAGGGCTGCCCAACCCAGGCTCCGCATCCGCTGCGGCCCGGTGGGGTACACACGATAGTCCTTGCCAGACACGAGTGCCTCCATCCAAGCCACCTCCTTGAGCGTCTGGCCAGGGACTGGAAGCGCCGCCATTCGGGACAGTTCGCCCGTTCCGTCCACGCGTGTCTCGATCAGCGCCAAAATTTCCGGCGGCAGCTTGTAGCGCAGCCGGAACGGCACCGCCGCCTCCAGCACCCGGCGCGGGTCCGTGCTCATCAGCCCCTTCAAAAACTCTCGCCGCGCCGTGGCCAGACCGACGCCTCGAGCAAGCCGCGCCGCATCCGGACCGTTCTTGACCCACTCCGCCACCCACCCGCGAAAAGCCGCATGGGCCGCAGCCTTTTCCCTTTCCCATCCGCTGGCAATCACCCGTGCCCCCGAACTCAGCGTCGAGGAACTTGCCTCCTGCGCTGGTGGTGGCTGTGGCAGCACCACATTAGTTTGCTCCGCCGGCACCTCTGGCGTCATGACGATGAAGCCCGAAGGGTTAGGCGAAGTCCCCTTTAAGTTAGCGCCTGGTGTGGCTCTGGGCTCACTCACCTGCCTGCCCTCGCGCGCCTGCCGTCCCGCCAGCCACAGCCCCACAAAGACCGCCAGAAGGCCACAAACGAGTACGGGAGAAAGGCGTTTCAAGGGCATTGTCTCCTAGGTTGATGGAAAACTATCTATTGGTCAATCTTCTTATGGCTCGAATTGTCGCGAAGACTTCGCCAGTTCAACGTGTCAATGCCATCAGCTCTTTGGAAAACCTGTCTTGCCACGAGTCCACAAATGCGAAAAGCTCGCGGCCTCCCGAATGAGCACCTTTGCCCCCACCCCTGAGATCACCCGTTTGCGGGACCTGACACCGCACCAGAAACGTTCGGGCCTCGCCGCGTGGCTGGGCTGGCTATTCGACGGGCTGGACATGCATCTCTACACGCTCGTGGCCACGGCCTTCGTCGCCCAGCTCATGCATGTGCCGGAAAGCGACCCCACCGTGGGCACGCACGGCTCGATCATCCAGGCGGCTTTCCTGGTGGGCTGGGCCTTGGGCGGCGCGTTCTTTGGCCGTGTGGGTGACCTGATGGGCCGCAGCCGGACGCTGACGCTGACGATCCTCACCTACGCCTGCTTCACCGGGCTGTCATTCTTCGCCCAGACTTGGTGGCAACTCATGATCTTCCGTTTCCTCGCTGCCCTCGGGATTGGCGGCGAATGGGCAGTGGGCGCCTCGCTGCTCTCGGAAACTTGGCCA
>JAXMIV010000654.1:0-7556 GCA_034377045.1 Prosthecobacter sp.
AATTCAGCCGAGGTGGAGACTATGTGGCGTCATGCGGTGCTGACCGTGTGGTGCGGGTATTTGAACCCGAGGCAAACATGGCACAGCGCTACTATTCCAGTCCGCCTCTTCCAGGCATTGTCACTTCCGTGATGTTTCATCCAGGTGGAAATCTCGTGGTCAGCGGCTGCGATGACGGTGGTGTGCGCTTGCACGAAATTGCACAGCCCAAGATCAGTACTCTCGGCACCTTCGGCGCACCGGCTCGCCGGCCAGAGTTCAGCAAGGACGGCAAATTGGTCGTGGCCGCCAGCGGCGAGAAAACTGACAACGATATCCTCGGCACGGCGCGTGTTTGGTTCATCGGCTCCAAGACGGATGGAGGGCCGAAGGAAATGCTGAAGATGGCTCACGCCGCTCCAGTGACGCAGGCCACGTTTCGGCCGGTCGAAGATGAGAATGGTTATGTGATCATCACCTGTGCTACCAACGGGCAAGTGCGCTGGCTGCACCTGGCTCATGAGGCATACAAGCTTGCTGCTATTGCTGACACCGAGGGGTTGCCTCTGAAAGAGACTCATCTGGGCGCCGCCTTGTGGGCCAGCTGGAGTGCCGACGGACACTGGTTGGCCACGGCGGGCGGCGGTGAGGTCATCATTTGGGAGGAAGAGCGCACGATCTCTCCTCCCAAAGCCCGATTGCGCCTCACCGGCCTGGACCCCGCGACCTCTCGCTGCGAATTTTCGCCGGACGGCAAGACCTTGGCGACCTATGGCGGCGACAACTTTGTCTATCTCTGGGATATCAGCCAGCTCCCGCAACGGTAGAATGTTGGCTGGCTAGTATTCAGGAGCCCCTCACCGCCTCCTCGTGCGCGTTGAAGATCTTGTTCGTGTAATAGATCGGCGAGTGATCCGCCACCGCCTCCACACCGATGGGCCAGGAGCCGGGATCGGTCAGCGAGAACTTGTGGAGCAACAGATGCAAGACGTCCTTGGCGTGGGCCACGGCATCCGCCGCCAGAGAAAAAAGGTCGTGACGCACCCCTTCGCCGCCATCGATTTTCCAGGTTCCCCGGCCTGTGATGAACCTGAGTTGGCCGGCGTGGGCATAGCTGGCCGCACCGAATCCCTCGGGAGGCATCGCGGTCACCGCATCGTGATGATGCACAAAGCGCCAGATGTTCCGCAGGCTTTCTGAGAAAGCCTCCACAAAGGCGCCGTTGCCGACTCTCGGTGAACCAAAAGTGTAGAGCCCATGTACCTGGTCGCGATGCTTGTACGCAGCAATCGTCGCCAGGGCCGCGCCGAGACTGTGACCGCAAAACCAGAGGGGCCTTCCGTCTGCGACCGCTTCGGCCAAGGTCTTTTGCAGTTCGTCTTTGATCTCCTCATACGCCGCGTGAAATCCCTCATGCACCAGCACGCCAGGCTCGATCTCCTTCGGTAGAAATTGCGCATCCTTGCGCACATCGCCCCAATTCAGGGTGAAACCCTGAGTCTTCAAAAACGGAATGGCAAAGCCGTCGATCCGCGTCCCGCGAAAGGCCACGATGACTTCTCTTTCATTGGCAATGACCATGAACTGCGTGCTGCCCGCAGCCTTGCCGGTGACCTTGTAGCCCGCCTTCTCCAGGATCGTCAAATCGACGGCCGGATTTCCAGGCGTGGCCAAGTTTTCATAGACCGCCATCGATGCCTCCGCCAGCCACCACGCATTGCCCAGGTGGCACTCGCTCGCATGCCCGGAGAAGGGGAACTCAGCGCACTCTTTAAAGTAATCTCGATGGCGATCCGGAGGCACCGCTGCCGCAATGGAAAGATCAGGCATGGGCTTCGGCACGGGTGCAGGATGAGCAACAGGGTGCCAGCGGTCAACAACGGGATGAGATGCCCCTTGCGGAAGGGAGGAAAGGAGATTCGTTGGAGGGTACCATGTCCGATCCACGCAACGCCGCGCACGACAAGAGGGTCAGCCAGGAAAAGAAGCACCACGGTGCGGAGCCGAAGAAGGCCGATCCTTCCGCCGCAGGCGACAGCGCTGTGCCGGCAGAAACCCTCTCGCCACAGGCCGTGGCGATTCACGAAGGCTCGCTGGCCGTGCTCACGCAGATGAAGGACATGGAGTTCCATTCGCGCGCGAATCTCGAGCGCCTCGGCGGGCTCATGCTGACCGTCGAAGACGAGCTGAAGCAAAAAGCCTTCGCCAATTCCCTCGGCGACATCTTCTCCCTGCAGGACGCTCTGCAGACGAAGCTCACGGCCTTCATCGAAGCCTACAAGGCCGAGTGCGAGAGCGTGTAACGGCAAAGGAAAAGGGCTTTGCAAGCCCGCCCTTTCTTTGGAGACCGCAAGCCGCCGCGAAGTCGGAGGGAGACAGCGCGCAGGACGAGCCATCAGCCCGTAGCTCTACTCATGTGGATCAGATGCCCGCTCAATCCCGAGGAGAGGCGACCGTCCTGTTCGTCCCAGTTACCACGTCTCCCCTCCCAAAAACAATCGCCAACCATTGCCAACAGCCGCAAACAAGGCTCAGCTTCTCGCCCCAGGGATGCGCCCAAATAACCCAAGCTCGAGCCCAACCGGACTACTTTCCGCTTTAATAAAGATGGAAATGTGCGGAAATTATAGACTTCTCGGACTGCATGCAGGCTTTTCTTCTCATCTTCTTTTTCCTGGGCCTCCTCGTGGTGGGGACGTTGGGGACGGAGACGCGGCTGCTGTTCTTTTGGCCGGGGGCGGCGCTGCTGGGGGTGGCGGGGGTTTTGGCGTCGCTGAAATGGCGGCTGCGGGTGCTGTTTCCGCCGAGTGATCTTTGCCTGCTGTCGGTGCTGTTGTTCGCGGGGTACATCGCGTGGCGGGCGGTGACGTCCCCGGTGGTGGCGTTTGCGCGGGA
Organism: Prosthecobacter sp.; assembly: GCA_034377045.1. Classification (GTDB taxonomy): domain Bacteria; phylum Verrucomicrobiota; class Verrucomicrobiia; order Verrucomicrobiales; family Verrucomicrobiaceae; genus Prosthecobacter. The sequence continues at coordinate 2,875 of JAXMIV010000654.1, forward strand.
GGATCTGATGATTTTGGCGGGGTGCCTGGTGGTGTATGGGCTGACATCGACCGCGGCGAGCCATCCGAAGTGGCGGCTGGGCCTGATGGCGGTGCTGCTGCTGCTGGTGCTGGGAAATCTGGCGGTGGGATCAATCCACCTTTCGGGGCACTGGGATTTCAATCTAGTTCCGCACTTTTTCCGGAAAACAGGCGCGGGGCGGATCGGCGGCTTTTTTGCGAACCCGAATCACCTGGCGGCCTTCCTTTCCTTGGCGCTGTTTCTTTCGGCGGGCTGGCTGTTTCTGGGGCGGGGCGGGGCGACGCTGAAATTGTGGTTAGGCTTCATGACGGTGGCGATGGCGATCGGCATGGCGCTGACGGTGAGCCGCGGGGCGCTGCTGGGGCTGGTGGGAGGCGGGGTGGTGTTTGCCGGGCTGCTGCTGTGGGTGATCTGGCAGACGAAGCGGCATCTGTTTTGGCGGTTGGTGATCGGCGGTGCGGTGGTGGTGGGGCTGGGCGGCGGGGTGCTGTGGAAGGCGAACGAGGAGTACCTGCGCACACGGATGGATCGCAGCCCGCTGTCCAATGATGTGCGCTTTGGCATCTGGGAGGCGGCGTTGACGCAGAATGCGGTGTCGCCGGTGATCGGCACGGGATCGCGCACCTTCTATGACGGCAGCATTCGCTATCGGTCGCCGAAGCTGCCGGTGTATGCGGAGGAGGCGCTGTTTGCCCACAATGAGTATCTACAGATGCTGGCGGACTACGGCTGGGTGGGGGCGGTTTTGCTGGCGGGTCTGGTGATCGCGCACGGGCTGAACGGGCTGCGTTTTCTGCGCTGGTTTGTGCGCCATAAGTTCATGCAGACGGGCCGGGTCACCAGCACGAACCTGGGCCTCTGTGTCGGTGCTCTGGCGGCTCTGGTGGCGACGCTGATTCATGCGGTGTTTGAGTTTCATTTTCATGTGCCGGCGACGGCCCTGACGGGCGCGTTGGTGCTGGGACTTTTGGCGAGCCCGGGGTTTGAAACCGGCGGCACGGAGATGCGTTCGCTGCGCCTCCCCGGCGTGCGGCTACTGACGAAGCTGGCGTTGCTGGCGGCCTCGTTGACACTGCTGGCGGGGCTTTGGCGCTATGGCCCGGGTGACTACTATTTGGCACTGTCGCAGATCGATCAGGCGCGCAACGATACCCTGGCGCAGATGGGGCATTTGACCCAGGCGATCGAGGCTGATCCCAACAATCCGGAGTCGCTTTATCAGCGCGGCTTGGTGCGGCTCAACGGGCTCAACGCGGACAAGAATCTGGCCACCCATCCGGTGTTGAAGAAGGCCGTGGCGGATTTGGAGGCCTGCGTGGCCTTGAACCCCAGTTCCTACCTGCACCAATTGGCGCTGGCGGACGGTTATGATGCGCAGAAGCGGTATGATGAAGGCTTGGGCGCCATTCGACAGGCGCTGCTGGCGGCGCCGCTGCATGAGGAGCCGCGCCTGGCCCTGGGCATGCACTGGCATCGGCTCGGCAAATTTGAAGAGGCGGAGATGGCCTATCTCTGGGCCGGCCAATCGCTGGCCTGGAATGAAGAGGGCACCGCCCGCTGGATCGATACCTACCGCGTCATGCTGCAGCATGCGGCGATAGTGCGGGGCGGGGCAGGGCAGTGATGGCGGCCCACCGAGCGCCGCCAAAGGTTCTTGTGGTTGGGCGGTTGATTTGTGTGACGAACTCGCCAATCTCACGCTCACATGAAAGATACTTTGAAGGTTTTGAGCGGCTCGGCGCACCCTGAACTCTCGCGCCTCATCTGCCATAACCTCGGGGTTCCACCCTGTGCCGTCACCCTGGACACCTTTCCGGATGGCGAGACCTTTGTGCAGATTCACGAGAACATCCGCGGCCGCGATATCTTCATCGTACAGCCGACCTGCCCGCCGACCAATCAGAACCTCATGGAGTTGCTGATCATGGTGGATGCGGTGCGGCGTGCCAGCGCCAATCGCATCACCGCCGTGCTGCCCTTCTTTGGTTATGCCCGGCAGGATCGCAAGGATCGCCCACGCGTGCCGATCACCGCGAAGCTGGTAGCCAACCTCATGGTCGCCAGCGGCGTGAATCGCGTGCTGACCATGGACCTGCACGCCGGCCAGATTCAGGGGTTTTTCGACATCCCGGTGGACCATCTCTACGCCGGCCCGGTGCTGATGAAGGCCATCCGCGAGCGCAACATTCCCGACCTCGTCGTCGTCTCCCCGGACGTGGGCGGCATCAAAATGACCCACGCCTACGCCAAGGCCCTGCAGGCGCCGATGGCGATCGTGGCCAAGAACCGGGTCAGCGCCGACGAAGTGGAGGCGCTCAGCGTCATCGGTGACGTCGCCGGCAAGAATGTCCTCCTGGTCGATGACCTCACGGAAACAGCGGGCACCCTGACCGCCGCCGCCGACCTGCTGCTGAAGCACGGCGCCAAGAACATCTACGCCGGCGTTTCCCACGGCGTCCTGGGCGAAAAAGGCCGGGCCCGCATCGCCAAATCCCCCATCATTGAGCTCTTCTCCACCAACTCGACGCCCCAGGCGCGGGGGGATAAAGTGACGACGCTGGACATCTCGCCGCTGCTGGCCCAGGCGATCCGCCGGATTCACGACAATGAGTCCGTGACATCTCTCTTTGACATTTGAGGGACGCCGTGTAATCTCGCGGCCCCTTTTCCCCCTAAATACACGGTTCAGGAGAACATCACTGACATGGCCAAAATCCTCGATCTCATCGCCCAGCCTCGCACCAGCGAAGGCACAGCATCCGTCAAGCGTCTGCGCAAGTCCGGCTCCATTCCCGCCGTGGTTTATGGCCGCAAAAAGGAGGCCTCCAATGTCCAGGTGGATACCAAAATCTTCACCAAACTGCTGGAGAACAGCGCTTCGGACAACATCCTCGTCAGCCTGAAGCTCGGCGCCGGCGAACAGCTCGCGCTGGTTCAGGAAGTGCAGCACGATCACCTGAAGGGCGGCATTCTGCATGTCGACTTCCATGCGATCGCCATGGATGAAGAAATTCACGCGAACGTGCCTGTGGAACTGGTCGGCGAAGCCATTGGCGCCAAAGCGGGCGGCTTGGTCGAAGCCATCCATCACACCTTGGAAGTGCGTTGCTTGCCGAAGGATCTGCCAGAACACATCACCATCGACGTCAGCCACATGAAGATCGGCGATGCGATTCACGTGCGCGAAATTACCCTGCCCGAAGGCGTGCGTACGAAGCTGGAAGGCGACGTCGTCATCGTCATGTGTGAAGAGCCGAAGGTCGAAGTGGAAGTCACGCCGGCTGTCGCCGCTGCCGCTGCCGCGACTGATGCGAAAGCCGCCGCCGCCCCTGCGGCTGGTGGCAAGGGTGCTCCTGCCGCCGCGGCTCCTGCGGCCGGCGCGAAGGGCGCTGCCAAACCCGCCGCGAAGAAATAACCCCGCCGAATCCTGCCGCCCGCGTTGCCCGGTGATGCCCCAGCTTCTCCTGATGCAGGCGGCCTGATTCCCAGGCTGGTCATCGGCCTTGGCAACCCCGGAAACGAATACCGCGACACACGTCACAACGTTGGTTTTATGGTGGTGGATGAGCTGGCACGCAGATTCGGAGTTTCCTTCACGGAGGAAAGGCGCTGGCATGGCCTGCTCGCCAAGTTCAGCGGCGGCTGGCTGTTCAAACCGCAGACCTTCATGAACGACAGCGGCCGCGCCGTGCAGGCCGTCTCGCAGTTTTACAAGGTCACTCCGGCGGAGACGCTGGCGATCTTTGATGACGTCGACCTGCCGTTGGGCCGCCTGCGCCTGCGCCTGGCCGGTTCCGCCGCCGGCCACAACGGCATGCGCTCCCTGATCCGCAGCCTGGGCACGGATGCCTTTCCACGCTTAAAGTTAGGCATCGCCGCCGCCGCGGGCCGCCCGGGAAGCGACCGCCTCATCGGCCATGTACTGGGCAAATTTGACAGCGACGAAAGGCCGCTCCTGGACACCGTGATCCAGCGCGCGGCAGATGCCGTGACTGTGGCGCTGAAGTCCGGCATGGACACCGCCATGAACCTTTTCAACCGTAAAGACGAACCATAACCAAACCTACCGCCACCGATGAAACGCAAATACGAAGCCATGATCGTGCTCGATCTCAAGGGCAAGGAAGAGACCGCCGAACAACTGGTTAGCGGCATCAGCCGTGAGATGGAAACCTCCGGCATGAAGCTTGAGCAGGTCGACCAGATGGGGAAGCGCAAGTTCCCCTACAGCCCCCGCCATGTCGAGGCCGGCTACTATGTGAAGATCCAGTTTGAGGCCGACACCTCCGCGGTGGACACCCTGCGCGCAAAGCTGAAGCTGAACGAAAACGTCTATCAGCAGTATTATCAACTGCGCGCGTAAGTGACTTGTGGTTAGGCCACGCGCCTGCTCCCCGGCGGGCTCGCAGCTTGACATTGCAGCGGCCTCAATTGCGGCGACATTCCGGCATTGTTGCCATGAGATGTCCGCCAAGCGCCCTCCTAGCCTGTCTGGCCCTCCTTTTCGGGGCTGGCCTCAGCGCGCTGCAGGCGGCTGTGCCCGCCGCCCCCGCGGACGGTGTCCTTGATGACACCCGCGCCCTGCCGGAAGCCACCCGCGCCACTCTGGTCCAGGAGGTCAGCCGCTTTCGCCAGGAGCAGAACTGCCGGCTCTGGGTCTA
>JAXMIV010000655.1:0-15744 GCA_034377045.1 Prosthecobacter sp.
ACGACCAGGAGCGCTGGCTGGATTTCACGATGGGCGGTCAGGCCTTTCCCGTGGAACTCACGCCGGGAGAGGCGCGCAACGGCTTCCGCAGCATTGAATGCCAGATCATGGATTGGGCGGACGACACGGCCTATTCCCTCAATGACGTTGCCGATGGCATCCACGCGGGCTTCATCAGTGTCACCAAGCTGGAACACTGGGCGGAAACTCACGCGTTGGACGAGGCGCAGGCCGAACACATCAGATTCCTTTGCGCCGCCATCCGTGAGAAGCGTGTCGAGGCCCGGCTGAATCGCAGCATCGGCCACTACATCAGCGCCGCCAACCTCGTTCCTGATAGCACCTTCCTCAGCAGCATGACGCGGCGCCATCAGTTCACTTTGGACATTGATCCGGTCTTGCGCACTCAGTGCAAGCTGAACAAGAAGATCTCCCTCGATCTCATCTTCCGCAGCCCGCAACTTCAACAGCTCGATTACAAGGCCAACTTCATTCTCACGCGCCTCTTTGAGGTGCTGCGTGATTGTTACATTGAGCGCACCGGCAGCAGCCTGCACCTGATGCCGGCGACTCTGGAAGCGGAGATTGACAAGGCGCCGGATGCCTCGGCGCGCGCGCGGCTGGTCTGTGACTGGGTGGCGAGCATGACGGATCGCTTCGCCTTCCGCACCTACCGCCGTTTGTTCGACGCCGACTTCGGGTCCATCACAGACTTTGTGTAGCGGCCAGGGCGCCATTGTCAGGCGCTTCATGGTGGACAAGCGCGGGCCTGGCCTCGGTGGCGGGAAGGCCGCGCTGGAGATTACTGAGGCGGGTTTCGGCCTGTTGGCGGTAGGCCTCATGGGCTTCCTTGAGCTTGATGATCTCGCTATCGGCGCTCGCCAGGCGCAACAGATCACCGGCCAGCGTCCGCTCGTTCGCGGCGAGTTGTTGGGTCAGTTCAGCCTCACGCTGGGCGGCCTGTTCCCGCTGGGCGGAAAGGCTCTGTTCGGTATCCCGCAAGCGGCCCTCCAGGTCATCCGCCCGGCGTGCCGTGGCAGCGACAGCCTGTTCCAGGGCGCCGATGCGGCCACGTTCCGCTCCCAAGGCGCCTTCCAGATCGCCAATGCGTGCTTGCGTGGGCGGCAACTGCGCCGCGAGTTCCCGTGAGGGACGGAGTTCGGCCTCCAGGGTGGCAATGCGCGCCCGGGCGTCCGTCTCACGGCGAAAAGACGCCTCGCGATGGGTGGCAAAACGCTGCTCCAGGACTACTTGGCTGGAGATTGACTCGTGCAGTCTTTGTTGAAAATCAGACGTTTGAACTGCCAATTTTGCCTGTAGCGCCGCCTTTTCGGCAGCATGAGCGGCTTCCGCCTGTGCCAATTGAGCGCGCAGAGTTTTGATGATTCTGCCCCGAATCAGCCAGATCAACAGCAGCAGCAAAAACGCCGATATGCCTGCCGCCGCCGTGAGCTTTTGGTCCGCGGACAGCGGTCCCAGGGGTGCAAAAAATGCGAAATTCAAAGAGGCTGCTGGCATCATGACCGGAAATGAACCTGAAATATTAGCGCTGTCGAGCAGATGCGACAACTGCCTGCGATAGCAACTTGTTGCCCATCCGCCAAAGTTGCTTACTTTGTGCGCCCCTTATGGCCCTGTTTAAGATTCTTGTCGCCGATCCCATCTCTGAAAAAGGCATCGAACTCCTCAAAGCGGAGCCCTCCTTCGCCGTGGAAGTCAATCTGGGCCTGAAAAAGGAAGATGATTTCGTCGCCGCGGCGAAAGACGTCCACGCCATCATTGTCCGCAGCGGTGTCAAAGTCACCGCCAAGGTCATCGCGGCCGCGCCCAATCTCAAGGCCATCGGCCGCGCCGGTGTGGGCGTCGACAACATCGATGTCCCCATCGCCAGCAAGCACGGCGTCGTCGTCATGAACACCCCCGGCGGCAACACGGTCTCAACGGCCGAGCAGGCCTTCACCCTGATGATGAGCCTCGCGCGCAAGACACCGCAGGCGCACGCCACCATCGTCGCCGGCAAGTGGGACCGCAAAAGCTTCCAGGGTACTGAGGTCAATGGCAAAACGCTGGTCGTGCTCGGCATGGGCCGCATTGGTGCGGAGTTCGCGAAGCGCGCGAAGGCCTTCGGCATGCGCGTCGTCGCTTACGATCCCTACCTTTCCAAAAACCGTGCCGAAAGCCTCGGCGTGGAGCTTTGCGAAAATCTCGATGCCGCGGTGGTGCAGGCGGATTTCATCACCATGCACATGCCGCTGACGCCGGATACGAAGCACATGCTCAATGCCAAGCGCCTCGCTTCGCTGAAAAGAAGCGTGCGCATCATCAATTGCGCCCGCGGCGGTCTGATCGACGACAACGCCCTCGCTGAAGCCCTGACCGAAGGCCGCGTCGCCGGGGCTGCGCTCGACGTCTTTGAGATCGAGCCGCCTCCAGCCGATTACGCGCTTTTGAAGGCGCCGAATACCGTCTTCACGCCGCATCTGGGCGCCTCCACGGATGAAGCTCAGGAAAATGTCGGCATCGAAATTGCCGAGGTCATCAAGGCGCACCTGCTACAGGGCACCGTCGTCAACGCGGTGAACATGCCGAACGTCGACCCGAACACCCTCGCCCAGCTTGGACCTTTCCTCCGCTTTGGCGAACTCCTCGGCCGCATCGTCTCTCAATTGGCGCCCGCCCGCTCGAACGCGATCGCCATCAACTACAGCGGCAAGGTCGGCAGCGTCGATACCAGCCTGATCTCCCGCGCCGTGCTCAAAGGTTTCCTTGAGCGCGCTGTTGGCGCCGAGCAGGTCAATTACATCAACGCCAACGGCGTCGCGGACAATCTCGGCATTCGCTTCACCGAAAGCCGCCTGGCCCAGGCTAGCGAGTACACCGACTTGATCGAAGTGCAGACCAGCAACGGCAGCGAGACCGCCAGCGTCGCGGGCACCTTCTTTGCCGGTGATCAGCGCATCGTCAAAGTCAACGGCCGCCACATCGAGGCCCGCCCCGAAGGCACCCTGCTCTTCATCGAGAACATCGACCGTCCCGGCATGATCGCCGCCTATAGCGCCGCCCTTGGCAAGAACCAAGTCAACATCGCCGACATGAGCCTCAGCCGCGATAAGGAAACCGGCAAGGCCCTGACCCTCCTCACCCTCGACTCCACGCCGAGCGCCGAGGTCATCGCCGACCTGGAAAAGATTCCCGGCATCAGCCGCGTGCATGTCGTGGTGGTGTAACCAAGGACTGCGAGCCAAATTCAAGGAGTCAGCACTTCATGCTTCGCAAGTTAGGCTGCCTGCTGCTTCTGCTCTGCGCGGCCTGCACTCCGGAGCCGCATCTGACGGCGCTCACTGGCCCCACCATGGGCACCACCTGGACCCTTCAGGCGGTCAATCCGCCCACTGATCTTCAGGCCTTTATCCAATCCCACCTCGATTCCGGCGAAGCCGTCCTCTCTCATTGGCGGCCGGACTCCGCGCTTTCGCGCTTCAACGCCAGCGCGAGCACGGACTGGTTCGCCGTTCCGCCGCAGCTCGTCCGTGCGGTCAAACTCGCGAGGGAAATCGCCGATCAAACCGATGGCGCGCTCGATATCACCCTCGCACCGGTGATCGACCTTTGGGGCTTCGGCGCCTCACCGGCAAACCACCGTGTTCCCTCCGACGAAGAAATTGCCCAAGCCCTGACTCATTGCGGTTGGCGGCATCTGCAATGGCGGGATGACCCACCTGCCCTGCGCAAGACCATCCCCACGCTTCGCATCAATGTCGCCTCAGTGACCGAGGGCCTCGTCATGGATGAACTCGTTCCCCTTCTCAAACAACGCGACCTTGCCAATTTCCTCCTCGAGCTTGGTGGCGAAGTCGCCGCCATCGGCCACGCACCAGATGGGCAGCCTTGGCAGGTAGGTATCCAAACGCCCGATGCCTCCCAGGGCCAGGTCATGCAGACTCTGCCGTTGACCGATCAGTGCCTGGCCACCAGTGGCAGCTATCGCCACCGCTTTGAAGTTGCTGGCGTCAACTATTCCCACATCATCGACCCGCGCACCGGCCGCCCCATCACCCACAACCTGCTCTCGGTCTCCGTGATTGACCCTCAATGCACCCGCGCCGATGGCTACGCCACCGCTCTCACGGTGCTCGGTCCGGAGCGCGGCCGCGTCGCGGCCCAAAAGATCGGCCTGCGCGTCTTCTGGATTGAATCTCCCCTAACCAAATGATCTCACGCCGCCATTGCCTCACCGCCGCCGCCTTCACGATGACGCTCGTGTTCGTCAACAGTTGTCAGACACCCTGGCAACCAAAGCCCCTGCTGCAAAAGGTGTTGATCCTGCCTTACGACGACTTTGGTCCTGAGCCGCAAACAACTTCGTGGTTGGGACCCCGTGAGCCTAACGCCAAGGTTATCATCCACTACGGCCAGTCTGAACAGGCGCTCCGCCGCCGATACCCCGCTCCACCCTGTCGCTACACAACGGTGAAGCGAGCTGTCTTTCATGTAGCTCGCACGCTGCGCCGGTTGCCCGATGGCGACCCGCAAAAAGCACGCGTCCACGTCACTCTCGCCGCCCTTCGCTCCTTCGAGCGTGACCGGCAGATCGCCCTCACCTCCTCACCGCCCTTCACCGGCCGCGGCGCCTTTCGCAGGATGTCGCTCTACCCCTAAGGCGCTAAAACACCCGCCACATCTTCTCCGTCACCAATTCGTGCACCCGCGAGTCGTGCGGTTCGCACGGAACGGTCGGCGCAACCTGCATTTCAAACGCCACCCCAATGCGCCGGGCCTTCACCGCTGGATTCGCCAGGAATCGGTCATAATAGCCGCCGCCTCGCCCCAGCCGCGTGCCGTCCGCTTCTGAAAAAGCCAGCCCGGGCGTCAAAATGAGCGACAACTCCCCAGCCGCCACCTCATGCTGCGGGCGCCGCACTGGCTCCCATGCTCCCAAGGCGCCGCGCTCCAGATCCGCCGAGCATGTCACTTCGTATGGCAGCAGATCGGGCGCCCGAATGCCAAACAAAACCGTCCGCCAACCCTGCCGGCGCACCCAAGGCAGAAAATAAGAGATCAGGTCCGGTTCATCCCGCAACCCACCGAACAACGCCACCGTACCCGGCGCCTGCCACAAACCTTCCTTTTTCTGCAAACAAGATGCCACATCAGCGGACCATTCCTGCAATTGCGACCCTGAAACAGCCTTCAGGCGTTCGCGAATCGAACGCCGCAACGCGAATTTGGTCCAAAGTAAAGTGTCTTCCTCCATGCCAGAGCTCCCAATCCTCATCGAGAATACCGCGGCTGGAAAGCCCGAAGGAATTGATTTTCAAGGTTGTCAGAGGTCGGGGATGCCCATAACTTTAACTGTCGGTCCTCTGCTCCCATGATTTACGACCCCGCATCAGACAGCGGCGGGTCGGCTCTTTCCAGCCGCCCGGTCAAAAGGCGCTTTGCTTTTCAAAGCGCCGAAGATGACGCCAACCGCATCGGCCTCCGGCCCACTGAAGGCTGGCGGAAACGCAATCTGCAGTTTCTCAATGATGTCCTCTTGCCCACCCTGCTCTCGCCGCGCAAACCGGGGCGCATCATTGAGGGTGTGCCTCTCGCAAGTGGTGATGAAGTCGGCGTGACCTGGCTCGGGCACGCCGGTTTTTTTGCCCAGATTGCCGGCGTGAACCTGTTGATCGACCCGAATTGGGCGCTCTGGCATGGGCCCGTCAAACGCCTGCGCCATCCCAGCTTGTGGGCCGGTGATTTGCCGCCCATCGATTTGGTACTCGTCACCCACGCCCATTTCGATCACCTCCACTTGCCCAGCCTGCGCCGTGTCGCTCAAGGTCAGCCGATCATCGTTCCGACTGGTGTCGGCGCCTTGGTCAAACGTTGCGGCTTCGGCCAGGTCACCGAACTCAACACCTGGGATAAGGTCCGCTTCCGTGATCTGCGCATCACTCTCACTCCCGCCCGCCACTGGGGCGCCCGCATGATTCATGACACGCACCGCGGCTTCGGCGGCTTCCTCATCGAATCCCCCGACCGCTCGCTCTTCCACTGTGGCGACAGTTCCATGTTCGAAGGCTTCCGCGAAATCGGCGAACGCGCCCGGGTGGACATCGCCTTGATGCCCATCGGCGCCTACCTTGCTCCCAGCGGCCGTCCTGTGCACATGAATCCGGAGGAGGCCCTCGATGCCTTCGCCATGCTCGGCGCCAAGCACATGGTACCCATGCATCACAACACCTTTCCCCTCGGTGGCGAACCGCTTCACGAACCCGAAGAAAGGCTCGCCCGCGCCTCGCTCGAACGCGGCATCGTCGAAAAAGTGCGCATCCTCCACGAAGGCGAATCCGTGGTGTACTGAGCCACCGGCCGTCGTTGTCGTTGCGACTCATGAGCACGACCGTCACCCTCCTCGCCGCCATCTCCGCCGACGGCTTCATTTCACGCGGGCGCGGCGTGCCCTGGGATCTTCCCGCTGACAAGGCGCACTTTCGTGCCTATGCGGCCGGCAAGTGGTGTTTGTTAGGCCGGACCACCTATGAAGAAATGCTCGGCTGGTTTCGCGATCATCACCCATTGATCCTCAGCCGCGACCCCGCCTATCATCCACCGGTGGGGCAGCATGTCACTTCCGTGGCCGAAGCCATCGCTCGCGCCAATGCGGCCCGCCGGCCGGAGCTCGTCGTCATCGGTGGCAGCAGCGTCTTCAACTCCGCCATGCCCCTCGCTCATCGCCTGGAGATCACGCACGTGCATGATATCCTCGGCGCTGGCGTGTCCTTTCCACCCATCTCGCCCGAAGAATGGGAACCGGTTTCGCGAATAGCACACGGCATTGACAAACGCCACGCCCAAGCCTTCGAGATCGTCACTTACCAGCGGATAGCTCGCCTGGATCGGGCGGCCTGATCGTCGCCGTCTGCCCATTGCTGAAGGCCTCCAAGCGAGCCTGCTCCGCTTCAACACGGATGCTCACACTGCCGCAGGCTCCCAGATCAAAAAGGGGAATGCCCTGTTTCGCGCAAAAGGCGCGCAACCGTTCCGGCAAATGTTCCTCCACCAGCCACGCATCATTCGAACTGATGACCGCCTGTGGTCGCGCCGCCAGCAGCAGTTCCGGCAGTCCCGATGTGTCCGCCGAGTGCTGATTGCGAATCACCAGCTCACAGCGCAGCGGCACCTGTCTTTCCAGCAGCCTCTTCTCCGTCATGAAGCCCGCATCGCCCAGCCACAGCACGCGCATCTGGCCCACTCTGATCATCAGCACCAAACCCCGGTCGTCCGCCTTCTCGTGTACATCCGCGGCTTGCGGGTGCAGCACCGTGGCCGTCACCAGCAGCGGCGCCGGATCCCCCATATAAATTTCTTCATCAATACCATGCCGCCTCCACACCGCGCCTCCCGGTGGCGCCAGCAGGCTCAATTGCCGCAGGCTTGAGAATGGCGGATCATAACGCCACGGTTCATGCCGGCTGGTGTGCAGTTGCGTCACCTCCATCGCTTTCAGCGCCAGCGGCGCGGCACCGACATGGCTCGCATCGCCATGGCTGAGAATCAGCCCGTCGAGCTTATTGATTCCCTGTTCGCGCAAATACGGGAACACCACCCGCCGCCAGGCATCGGCATTGCCGCAGTCGAGCATCCAGTTAGACCCTCCGTTGCGCAGATGATTCGCCGCGCCGCCGCCCGGCAATTGAAACACCCGCATTTCCACCGGCGCCGCTGGCTTCTCATGCCGCAGATCCACATGGAAATTCGCCATCGGCAACGCCGCGAACCATGCCGCCGACGCCACCATCCACTGCGCCAGCACCGCATTGAGATGATTCAGCGCCAATTGCCCAAACGTGAAGCCAACCGCGGCACAGCAGAGGCTGAGGCACGCAAACGTGATGCAGAACGATGACAGAGGTACCAGTACGCAATTCGCGATCAGAGCCACCGGCGTCACCGTTTGGAAATGCCCCAGGATCAGCGGCAAACTACCCGTCCAGGCGGCGAGCGAAACACACAGCATCGACGCCCCCCAGCCCCGCGCCCAGGCTTCGCCACGCTGCCGCCGGCCCGCCAGTACCGCCGGCAAAAAGGGATCGAGATCCGACCACCAGCGCGCCTGGTCCATCAGCCACGTCGCCGCGATGGCAATGGCCCAGAGCACTCCGAAGGAGAGCTGAAATCCCGCCAGGAAAAGTTGGTGCGTATCCATCAGGAAAAGCATCAGCGCCGCCGCTCCCAGGCTGTTCTGCAACGCCGCCTGCCGGTTCAACAACGGCGCCGTCAGCACAATCGCGATCATGAAAGCCGCGCGCGCCGCCGAAGGCCGCCAGCCCGTGACATAGGCATAGACAAAGACCATCACGATCAGCAGCGCCGCCGCCCGCGCCCGTCCGAGGCCTAACAAACGCAGCAAAAATCCCATCACCGTCGCGACCATCACCACGTGCAAACCGCTGACCGCGAAAACATGCAGCGTGCCGCTGTTGCGAAAGGCCTCTTCGACGTCATCTCCCGCGGCGCTCGAAGCGCCCAGCGCCATGGCCAGGACCACTGCATTGTCGCGCGTCTTGTCCTCAATGCCCAAGGACAAGGCCCGCGTGATCCATTGCCTGCTGGCCTCCGCCCAACGCAACAAGTGAAACTTCGGCGACATCGGCTCCGGCTTGATCACCTGCAGACTATCCGCCTTCAGCACCGCCACCCAGCCCATGCGCAGGCTGTAGGCAGCGCCATCAAACTGCCCAGGGCTCATGGGCGGCCGCGGCAGCCAAAACGTGCCCGTCATTTCATAAACACCCGGTTCCTTCAACGGCGTTCCCGGCGGCAACACCACCTTCACTCGCGCAGGCATCCGTTCAAACGCATCGCTTCCTTCCCATCGCACCGCGCTTATTTCGGCGCCGGCACGCGCGGCATCCAGTTCCACCCCATCCTGCCAGGGGAAAAGCCTTCCTTGCACGGTCGCGCGTTGTGACTTGTCCGCCGTCATCAATAATCGTTCCCGCAGCGGGTGCGCATAGGTTTCCCCCAACCGCACCGCATGCACATAGGCAAACCCAATCATCGCCGCCGGCACGAACTTCCACAGCTTTGGCCGCCAGCACGCAATACTCAGCGCACCCATCGCCGCACCGCCCAACCAAATGGATGGCGTTATGCTCCATCGATCCGCCACAAGCAGACCGGCCGTCGCCGCCAGCGCCAGCACCGCCAAAGGGTTGGTCTGCTGCCAGCGCTGGAACCATTCTGGTTTCATGGCTGGTCGCGGGTTCAACTTACTCCGTCTTGCCTCCGGCCTTCAGCCGTTGCTCCATGATTTGCTTGAACTGGATTTGCTCCACCTCGTTCATCCTGTGGTGCGCGTTGGCGCTATGCCGCGTGTTTGGAAACGTCGCGATCACCTGCCGCAGCAGCTCCAGCGCGCCATCGTAGTCCTTCAACGTCTCGATATGGATGTCGATGGTCCGAAAGCGCAGGAATGCCGCATCATCGTCTGTCCACTCTGTTCCTTCCAGGTGCTGCTTCAGCAACGTCAAGGCCCTCTGCGGATCACCCAGCTTGTCATTGCAGATTTTGGCGATTTCCCCAATGACAAAGGCCTGCTTCGGATTTTCCGCCAGCGCCTTCTCGTGCTCCGCGATTGCCCCCTCGTAATCTCCCTGCGCCAGCTTCGCCGCCGCCTTCATGCTTTCGTCCGGCCGCACCTGCTCGCCGGAGGAAAACACCGCCGTGCTCACCGCATCGCCGATCACCGGCAGCAGATATTTCACCAGCAGCAACCCCGCGATCAACCCCAGCACGATGACATAAATAAACATCATCGCGGGATCATCCCGCACCTTGTCAAAGCCCAGTTTGCATAACCAATAGATCACCGCCAGGACAACCAGACGGATGAGGACGCCTTTGGTGTTCATGGGGGCAGCAGCGGATGGCCAGACGCCGGCATCAGGGCTTCTTCACCTCGACGCCGCCTTCCTTGGCGACCTCTTCCTTCTTCTTCTCCACTTCCGCGGAACCCACTGCTAGCAACTTCGGTGGCGTGCCGCCTTTCGGCACATAATGCAGCGCCACCCCGTTGATGCAGAAACGCCGGTTCGTCGGTGTGTTCGCGGAAACCGACTCGCCCTCAAACACATGCCCCAGATGCGCGCCGCAGCGTTTGCAGACCGTCTCGATGCGCATCATCCCGCCGCTGTTGTCTCTCCGCTCAAACACATTGTTCGCCTTCGACTGATCATAGAAGGAAGGCCAGCCGCAGCCGGAGTGGAACTTCGTATCCGAATTGAACAACTCCGCGCCGCAGCAGATGCAATAGTACGTGCCCGCGCCCTGCCGCTCGAATTCCTCATAGGTCGCGCCAAAGGGCCGCTCCGTCGCCGCCTTGCGGGCCACTTCGAATTGTTCCGGCGTCAGACGCTTTTGCCACTCGGCATCGCTGAGTTGAACTTCGGGTTTGGGCATAGATTTGTCGTCTTTGGGTTTCTTGTCGTCCGCGCACGCGACGGTGAGCAGGGCGAGTACGGGCAGGAGGGAAAGCAGACGCATTTTCATGGGAGAGTTGTCAAGAGTACGTCTGTCATCGCCGGAAGATTGCCTGATTCCGCCACTTCTCAAGGCGTCCCCCGCAG
Source organism: Prosthecobacter sp. (assembly GCA_034377045.1). Taxonomy (GTDB): domain Bacteria; phylum Verrucomicrobiota; class Verrucomicrobiia; order Verrucomicrobiales; family Verrucomicrobiaceae; genus Prosthecobacter. Next base: position 10,617 of record JAXMIV010000655.1, read on the forward strand.
ATCGTAGCACAGAACCCTCGGGGCGCTCTTCCGGTCCAGGCTCTCCGCATGCTGCGAGATGTAAAGCAGCCCGTGGCTCACCGCCGGCAAACTCCACGTGTTCAGCGCGTAAAAAAGCTGCGCGCGCGTCGTCTCCTCGCAGCCTTCGGGGCTCAGCTTCAGCCAGTGCAGGCTCCCCGTCTCGCCCAGGCACAGCACCGCGCCGTCCGCCTTCAAAAGACTTGCCCGCAGGATGCTCAGCTTCACCGGCCGGCTCCGCCCCTGCGCCGCGCCAAACTCTTTGTCCTCCCACTCTAGATTCTTCGTCCACACCTCCGCCCCCGTAGCCGCATTCACACACACCAGCCGCGAGTTGTTCTCCCGCTCCCCATCGATCGCATAAAGGTGCCCGTCCTGGTAAATCGGCGTCATCCAATGGCAGGCCAGCTTTTTCGAAGCCCACACCTGCTTTGCCTTGAACTCCGCATCATACTCAACCATCACCCCGCCCAGCGGCTTGTTCTTCGGATACACCGTCGAGATAAACACTCGGTTCTCTTCCGGAATCACCACCGGCGAGCTCCCGGTCGCCTGAATGTACTCCTCATCGCGCCACGGGAACCGATCATGCACATTCCCCGTCGCCGGGTCCAGGCACAGCAGCCCGCCCGCCGCCGGATCACTCTCCCCGCCCGCATAGATCAGCACCTTCGTCTGCCCGTGCAGCTTCGCCGGGATCGGTGACGCATAGCTCGCCCCCCACGCATCCTCCACCGTCCACAGCGCCTTGCCCGTCTTTAGGTCAAACGCCGCCACGCTCACCCCCTTCGTCGCCAGCTTCCGCGCCCGCTCGTTGCGATCCTCAAACCCATCAAACGCCTCCGCCTTCCCGCCCACCTGCACGATCACCTTCCCGTCCAGGATCAGCGGAGTCGACCCCGCCCCAAAGAAATCCTGCGGCACATGATACTCCGCCCGCAAATCATGCTTCCACAGCACCTTCCCCGTCTTCAGATCCAGCGCGTGCAGCATCGAAGTCACCCCCGGCACCACCACCACCCCATCCGCGATCACCGGACTTCCCCGCGGTCCTCCGCCGAACCCATAACGATCTTGATACTCAACCGGATAATCAAAAATCCACAGCCGCTTCCCCGTCTCCCGCTCCAGGCACTCCGCCGTCTCCTTCCCATTGAACGCATGGAAAATCACACAAAAATCCCCACTGATCGCCGGCGCCGCATACCCTTCACCCACCGTCACCTCCCACACCAATTTCGGTCCCCCCGGCGGCCAATCCCGCAACAGCGGCCCCTCCGGCGTCGATGCATCATCACTCGGCCCCAGCACCCGCGGCCAATCCCCCACCCTCGCCTCCTTCACCAAAGCCTTCGGCGCCCCATGAAACTTCAATCGATCAAACGTCTCCTGGGCACCCACAGCCGCCAGCAAGAAAATCGAGATCAACAACACACGCATCATTCCCGAACCCTAGCCAACCTTCCCTCCCTGGCGAGCAAGATGTTCACTCCCCTCAATGTCGCGTCAGCGACAAAGGAAATTAGCCGTGGACTTCAGTCCACGGAAACGGAGCCCGCCCACCAAACACACCTCCCGAAAGCTCGGCGGAAAAATGTTCCGGCCCACTGCCATGCCGATGACGAATAAACTGCAAACCCAACCGCGAATAAAACGCCACCGCCCGCTCCATGTTAGGAGAACGCAGAACGACGAGATTGAGTGTCACGTGATCCATTACCTTGCTCCAACCATTCGTTTCTTCGGCTTGGCTGGCAAAGCCGATCCAGCGCGCCCAGTCACGGACCGGAACAGCCTCACCTTCGATTGACCGCCCATGACCAACGATTCCAGCGGAATGCCCAATCCCGAATGCAGGTTGCGAATCATCTGCACCGTCAACGGTCGCTTGCCGTTAAGCACCTCGGAGACCCGGCTTGGCGAGCCCAGGTAAGGCACCATATCCTTCTGAGTCAGTCCCTGCTGCTCCATTCGAAAACCGATCGCGCTGATGGCATCAGGCATCCCGATGTCATGATGCTTCTTCTCATAAATCTCGGCCAATTGCGCCAGCACAATCAGTTCGTCCGACTCTTCCGAGCCGGGCCTTGGATCTTTGTCCATCAGCTCAGTGATTCGCGCAATGGCCCGCTTATGATCCAACGCGGTCTTGATGTTGATCTTGATTGCACTCACAGCACTTCACTCAATCTCATCGCTCGATAACTCGCAAGTTCTCATGTCGCGTCGCGACAAAGGAAATTAGCCGTGGACTTCAGTCCACGGAAACAGAACCCGCCCAGCCCACGCACCGCAAAAGGCCGTGCCGCGTAGCGCCACCGGAACCTCACATCCCATCACCCTTCCGTGTATTCCGTGGTTGTTCCCAATTATCCCCCTTCACTGCATCGGCAATTCCAAATCCTTCCTCTGCCCGCCCCGCAACACCACCACCTTCACCATCTCCCCCGGAAACCGCTTCTCCAAAAGATGATCAATCAACTGGCTCTCCCCCATCGTTTTCGCCAACCCGTCGATCTCCACAATCACATCCTCCTTCTGAAAACCCGCCTTCTTTGCCGCCGCGTGCATGCCGTACTGTCCGACGTTCAAGACCCCGAGCGCTAAGGCCCCATCGGCGATGCTCCTCTTCTTCCGCTCCTCATCACTCAACGGCTCGATCCTCAACCCGCCCAGCGCCATCCCCCGCATCGGCCAGATGCTCGCCCGCCGCGTCACCTCCGATTTCCGCCGCCACCCTTCGGGAAGAACCAAACTCAAAGCCTTCGGTTTCCCCTCATGCGTCACTTCAATAGCCAGCATTCCCGATCCCGGCGCGCGATGCAGCGCCCAGCTCACATCGGCGATCGATACCAGCGGCTGCCCATTGAACGACACGATCTCATCCCCCGCCTGCAGGCCCGCCTTTGCCGCCGGTGAGTCCGGCGCGACTTCCCCTACTCGCGCGATCTCTTCCGAGACCAACGTCAGCCCGATCGTCTCCGGCTCCGGCCAGGGATGCAGCCACGTCTCCGGCATCGGTTCACGCTTCGACCGATACCAGGTTTGGTACGCCGCCCCGATCATGTGGCAATGCACACAGCTCCCCACCACCTTGCCTTCCCAATCCAGTTGCGGCTTGTACTTCGCCGCCAGCATCGGAATTTCCGTCGTCGTCTTGAACGCTGTCGCCAGCCCCTGCTTGCCGGCCAGCGCGTCCTTGTTCCCCGGATATCCTTTGTGAATCGCCAGCGCCGCATCCAGCGCCTTGCGATACCCCAGCGTCGCCGTCTCCTGCGAGTTCTTCTGGTGCGTCCATGATCCATACCGGCCATACACCGTCCCATCCGCATTGAAAAACATCGTCGTGAACGACAGGTCGTAATCAAACTGGAACAGCGCCAGATCCAGCGCGTTCGCGTTGATCAACCGCACGCACACAAATTGGTCCAGCCGCTTCGCCAGTTCCGCCTCCTCCAGCAGCACCTGCGCATCGATCCCCATGCACGCCAGGCAGGGCACACAGCGCAGCACCACCAGCAGCGGTTTCCCCGTTTTCTTCGCCTCCGCAAACCCCCGCGCGTAGTCATCATAGATCCACCGCTTATCCCCCTCCAGCTTCGCCCGATCCTGCCGCACCGCCCCCTCCCGATCCTTCACCGCGTCCGCGAACACGACGCCCGAAAACCCGAGCGCAACGAACAAAAAGAAATGACTCAGCTTATGCATCTCTCAGTTCTGGCAAAACATCGTCTGAATAGCAAGCCTTCGCCATCAGGCCACGCCCGCGAAGCTAACCGGTTGCCCATTTATCTCGCCGCCTGACGCGGTGGCGGGAAGTCCTTTTCGATGATCTCCACAGGCTTTGTAGAGGCGCCGGGAACGGTGCGCGGTGGATCCTTGCTGGCTCCGCAGGTGAAAAGATCGAGCAACTCCTGCCTGCGCGTTTCCAGGGGCAGGTCTCGGTAGGTTTTCACCAAGCGCGCTCGACGGACGAGGCTGATGATCTCGGGCGTGGTCTGCATGGCAGGATCAAAGGGGGCCACACGCTGCTGGTCGAGTGTGTCAAACTCACGGGCCAGGGCCTCGCGACGCTGTCTTTTGGCTCCCAGTTCGGCCTCGGTGCCACCGAGAGTGCGCTGGGCTCTGTTCTGCAGATTGACCATGCTCACGGCGAGCTGTGCATCCTGCTGCTGGAGCACCGCCAACTGGCTCTGCACCTGCTGCATTTCAAACTGAAGCTGCGGATTCACTTGCGGAGGCTGCTGCTGCGGTTGCGGTTGCGTCGGCACGCCGCCAGGCACCTTGCCACGGCGCGGATCACCTTGTGGAAAGCCTGGCTGCGTCGTCGGCGGGATCATCTGCCGGCCACCCTGTGACACCATGGCGGCAAGCTGTTGCAGCCGGGCCTGAAGGTTGCGCATCTGCACGGCCAGCGCCTGCCGCTGCTGGGCAAAGCCGGTCAATTGGATCCGCAATTGGTCATCGGCCTGCGACATGCCCTGCGACTTCTGAATGTCCGCATCCAGGGCTTTCACCTCCCGCGCAATCACTGCCTGGCGTGCCTCAATGCGGCCCAGTTCTTCCTTATGGCGTGCGCCAGCATCAGCCATGATCTTGCCGCGTGCGCTGTCCATGGCTGTTTTGAGCTTGGCATACTCCGCCCCCACCTGATTGCTTGTCTTTTCACATTCAGCACGCAGTTCGCCTTGGAACGATCCCAGCAGGTCTCGCTCAAAAGCACTCGCCTCACTCTTCCCGACATCTGCCTCCCAAGGGCCGCGCATGAGGCCGATGGCGAGACCGCAAACCTGTGCCGTGTCTCTGGAAGCCGGAGTCGCGGCACGAGTGGCGTAGTGATACTTCGCCCGAGATCGCGCCTCCTTCATGGCCTGTGAGGGTTGGTGCAGACAAAGCAGCATCCACAGTCGTGTGCCTGCCGCGTGATCCCAGGTCGGCGAGTCGGACTTTCGTGAGGCGACGTCGGCCAGAGCGGTCAACGCGGTTTCGTAACTGCCCGCGCTCAATTGCGTGAGCGCATGAGCGTAGCCTACGCCACTATCATCTTTGTTTCCCACCTTGGACACGGCCTGCTTGGCACGCGCTGAAGCTGTCTTCGCCTGGGAGGAGC
>JAXMIV010000656.1:0-4210 GCA_034377045.1 Prosthecobacter sp.
GAATCTGGCGACGCCACGGACGCTGAAGGAGGCGGCATGAATTTTCTCAAGGGCTGCATCCTGGGCGGTTTGGCGCTCCTTTTTGTCGGCGGAGCCCAGGCACGCAAGGTGATCGCCGATGTCGAATTGGACGCCAAAACGGGAACCCGGATCGAAATCCTAAGCGTCTTCGATCCGCCGCCACCGACGGGCTATGCGCCGATGCGGGTGGTCGCCACCAATGGAACGGACAAGGACACGCGTTGGTCCCTGAGCTTCAATTGCAGTGCGCAGCAGTATCGCAGCCAGAACGCTCACGACAGTGAGTTTGCCCTCGACGTACCCGCACATGCCACTCAATCCCGTCTGTTTCTGGTGCCGGTGGCGGTGAATTACGGGGATAATAGTTACGGCAACAATCATCAACAGATGCGGGTCCACCTCGATGTCGAGGGCATCGGCAGCCGCGATTTCCACGAGTACGATCAACGGACCGATGGTTTCCCCGCGATCGCGATCAGTAAGCAACTGGCCGACAATGGCATCACGCGTTTTGAGGATGAGTTGGAGACCCGAATGAAGAGTTCGTCCCGAGGCGGTGATCAGATTTTTGGCAGCCGCTTTGATCTTGAGGAGCTTCCGGAAGACTGGCGTGGACTGAGCGGCTTCGACGTGCTGATGCTGACGCACACGGAATGGCAAGCCCTGAAACCCGGAGCGCGGCTGGCGGCGGCGCAATGGGCGCGGCTGGGCGGGCGCCTGCACATCTACATGAGCCCCGGTGCAAGCGCTGCCTCATTGGACCTGCCTGAGGAAGTTTTGACCGAGAAGAAAAACATGTCGCTGGGTGGGGTGGCATTGTTGTCCTGGGATGGAAAGTCCCTGCCGGCCACCGAGATCGTGGATCGTTATTGGTTAGGCAAGCAGCGGGTAAAGGAACTCACCGATGGCTACGCCGGAATGTCCGCCAAGAAGCCCGAGTGGGCTCTGCTGCGGACATTGGGGGAACGCAGCTTCGCGTCCTGGCAGGTGCTGCTGTTTCTGGTGGTGTTTGGCATCCTGGTGGGGCCGGTCAATCTGTTCATCCTTGCGCCACCCAGCCGCCGGCATCGACTTTTTATCACAACGCCTCTGCTCTCACTGGGCGCCAGCGCGGTGATGATCACCGTCCTCCTTGTGCAAGATGGCATCGGCGGGGGCGGCAGGCGTTTGGTGGTGGTCAATCTTGAACCCGCGGAGACGACCGCCTTTGTGACGCAGGAGCAGGTCTGCAGGACAGGACTTTTGACGTCCTCAGGTTTTGAACTCAAGCAAGCGGTGCTGGTGGAGCCCGTGGCGCTGCCTGACAAGCCCTGGGTCAAACTGAAGAATACCAGTGGCAGCCAAGCGGTCCAACTCCGCCAAGCGGGCAGCCAATTTTCCGGCAACTTCTTCCAAAGCCGCGCGGAGCAGGGCCAACTCCTGCGCGCCACGGTGCCGACACGGGCGCGCCTGGAATTGAAGAAGGGGCTGCCGGTAGGAGCGGCGCCAGAAGTCATCTCGGCACTCGGCTTCACGGTGGAAGAGGCGTTTTACGTGGATGCTGAAGGAACGGTTTGGAAATTGACCGGCCCCCTCGCCACGGGGCAGATCGGCAAAACCGAGCGGAGCGATCCAAAGACTCTGGGATCGTGGTGGGGAAAGGCCTTTGAATTGGCGGGATCACGCACCCGGGAGCGCCTGGTGGAGCAACTCACCCAGCCGCGTGAAGTCTTCTTCGCGAAGGCGAACCGGGCGCCGGATTTTACCCTGGATACGCTCAAATCGATTCGGTGGACCGATGACCAAGTGGTCGTCTTTGGCTCCATGCCGAAATCGTGACCGGTGAAATTACTCATGCATCAAATCGCCCACGCTCAACCCGATATGGATCGCAGCCGGCCCGCCATTGAGGTGGAGGGATTGCAGCGCGCGTTTGGCAAGTTGCAGGCGGTGGACGGAGTCTCCTTCACGATTGAACACGGCAAGGTGGTCGGCTTTGTCGGTGCGAATGGCGCTGGCAAGACCACCACCATGCGCATCCTCGCGACATTGGATTATCCCAGCGCCGGCAGGGTCAGCGTGGGCGGCCACAATGTGGTTCACTATCCTGCCAAGGTACGCCGTTTGTTAGGCTGGATGCCGGACAGCTTCGGAACGTATGAGCACATGACGGTGCTGGAGTACCTGGACTTTTACGCGCGAGCGCTCGGCTACAAAGGCCAGGAGCGGCTGCAGCGAATTCAGCAGGTGATGGATTTTACCGATCTGACGCCGCTGGCGGACCGGATGAGCAACAAGATGTCCAAGGGCCAGACGCAACGCCTGTGCCTGGGCCGCGCGCTGCTGCATGATCCGCAAATTTTGATCCTAGATGAGCCGGCAGCGGGACTGGATCCAAAAGCGCGGGTGGAGTTGAAGCAGCTCATTCGCATCCTGGCGGAAGAGGGCAAAACCATTTTGATCAGCTCGCACATTTTGAGCGAGCTGGGCGAGATGTGCGACAGCCTGCTGTTCATCGACAAAGGCAAGATCGTGCATCATGGCGATGCCGAATCGATGACGCGCAACACGATGGTGGTGGAGACGCTGGTGAATGTCCAAGTCGCGGGTGATCCGCAAAAGCTGGTGGAGTGGGCGTTGACAGCGCCACTGATCGCGATTCTTGAGGAAACGAAGCGCGGCGCGCGCCTGCGGATTCAGGCCGCGGATGAGGCAACGACCGCAGGCGTCTTGCGTCGGATGATTCAGGACGGCCTCCAAGTCACCGATTTCCACAGGGAGGAAAGGAGGCTTGAGGATGCATTTATTGACATGCTGGGGCAAATCGATCGCGGCACCTTCAAGGCCCCGCCGGTGCCCCTACCGGAGTGATCCGATGAAATCGGCAACCGCAGGTCGCGAGTGGAGGGGAACGAAAGCTTTCGTTCCCCTGCTGCTTGCTCTTATTGCCGTGCTCAGCCTGCCGCTGGCAAGAGCTCAGGAAGCACCGAATTCGATTCAGGAACTTCGCGAAGGCGGCTTGTTGCTGCGCGTGGAGGGAGCCGACGCGGCGACTTGGTTTGATCTTGAACCACTGCTGAAGGACCAACTCACACTTTCCGGCAACACGAGCCCCAGCGAGCCCCTCGCGGACGATCTGGCTTTCTTCACACGCCAGTTTTACCTGCGCACCGGCTGGCCGAAGGCGGAAGTGCACTGGGAGTTGCAGGCGGATGCGATTTTTTTGCGCATCACGCCGGGCTATCAGATCCGCGTGGGTGACATCACCTGGAGCGGAGATTTGATTCTGAGCGAAGAGGAACTGCGCAAGTTTTTGCTGCGATTGTCCCTGGAGAAGGAAGGCGCAGACAAACAGCATCCGGTGTGGGTAGACAGCGAATTGCAGGATGGCGCCGGCTTTGTGCAGCGGCGAGTCCGGGCAGAGGGATTTTTGCAGGCAACTGTGGTCATGCAGATGGCGCCGGAACCGAAAGCTGACGGATTTCGTGACATCTCGGTTTTGATCAAGGCGGGACCGCGCTTCACGTACGGCGCCGTGCAACTCACGGGCGCGCCGACAGAACTGGAACTCCTGATGCTGGTCGAAACGCGGAAGGTGCCGGGCACTCCCTTCAGTGAAGCCAGTGTCCAAAACATTGAACGGCGCCTAACCAGCATTGCGAACGACCGTGGTTATCTTCAGGCGACGACAGCTTCTCATTACGTGCTCGGCAGGCAGGGCGGGACTGTCGATGTGGGGCTCGCGGTCCACCCTGGCCCGCGCGTGCGCATCGCGCGGGTGACTCCGCATCCGGATTTTAGCAGGGGTTCGAAGCGGGTGCTGAGCGCCGGTTTCCGTTCGGTGGAGGGGGAGTATTACTCTTCCGAGGAGCTCGACCTTAACTTTCGCCGCGTGCTGGACACCGGCATCTTTGCGCGGTTGGACATGAATCCGATAATCCTGCCCAATGACAGCGGCGAAGTGGCCTATGCGGATCTCCGCCTAACCGGAGAGGAAACCCAACCGAAAACGCTGGGATTCGAAATCGGTTTTGACAGCTTCCTTGGAGCACTGGCGGGCATCACCTACCGCAATGCCAATTTCCGCGATACGGGTGACAGCCTGGCTGCGGAACTGCGCTGGAGTTCCGCCGGGCCGCTCGGTTCGATCAAGCTAACCGATCCGGCCATCTTCAACACTCAGTTCGGCGCCTCGGTGCAACTGTCGGTG
>JAXMIV010000657.1:0-3824 GCA_034377045.1 Prosthecobacter sp.
GGAGACGGAGGACATCCGCCGCTTTCTGCAGGCCTGGGTGCCGTACATCGACAAGGCTCAAACCGAGCAGGAAGTTGAAAGCGCCATTGAGCTCAGTTTGCGCGAACGGAGCATCACGTTGGTGAGTTCGCGCAAGACCGAAGTCAAGACGGCACGTGACAACAAGATTATTCCCAAGTCCGTGCTGACCTCGATCGTGGTGGAGGATGACTATGCCAAAGTGATGAACTGGATGGGCGATGTGGAGAAGCGACTGCCTCTCGCTCGTGTCAAAGCCTGCCAGATCACCGGCGGCGGCACGGCGCGCCTGCTGCGCCTGGACCTCTCGCTGGAGACTCCGCTGTTCAATCTGGCTGTAGTCGCAGAGGCCAAGGCCAAAGAGAAGGACAAGGAGAAGAAGAAATCTTGAATGACCGTCTCATGAAGAAGCTGCTGTCAATCACACTGCTTGCCATGGCGTGGACCGCCACCGCCGAGGAAGCACCCAAGGGTGAGGGGGAAGAAACGCAGGGGCGTGTGCAATACGCCTTAATTCTGCCGGAGGAGAAGTCCCCGGAATTGGTGAAGGCGGAAGAAAATAGTCCCTTTGAATCCGGCGCGGGCCAAATCGAGAAGGACGAAGGCAATACGGAGGAAAATCAGGTGCGGGAGATCCTGCTGCGCTTGCCAGCTGTGGGTGGCGCGTCGGGCCCCATGGGCATGCGAGTCATGCTGGGTGGCATGCGCCTGGTCGAGGGTGCGGCCGTGCCCCCAGTGCTTCCAGATCAGCAAGTGGCGCTGAAGGTTAAGTCGATTACTTCCAGTGCCGTTGAACTCCTGTGGGTGGACAAGAAGCCTACCGGTCTGCCGCCCAAGGTACTGACGATTCCCTTGGATGGCGCCCCCAAAGTGCGCTACCAACTGCCGGCGAATAGCAGCGCCTCTGGCGCCCCCGCGGCCGCCATGGGCTCGTTACGCCGCAATGGTGTTGCCGTTCTCCTCTCCCCGGCGGAAGCCGGCAATGTGATCGTTGCCGCGCCTCTGCCTAACGCGGCGATTCCCAATATTCCAAGTGCCGTTTCCAGCGCGGTTCCCACCGCAGTTACCACGGTGATGCGCACAGGGATTGTGGTTCCCACCACGGTTCCCGATGAGGTTACTTACGAGATTCGAGCAGCAACACCCGTGCAGGCGGCGCCTGCTCCTGCCCGAACCGAACCCAAGGCGGCCGATGCCCGGCCTGCCGATTCCGCACCCCTGCCGCCGGAGGGCGATATGCCTGAGGCTTCCGTGTTGCGCATGTTGTTCGGCAACCACGCTCCTGCTGGAAAATGAGGAACTGCCTGCCAGTACGAGTCGCGCGCCAAGGCTATACAGCGGTCGAATTGCTGATGGTCCTGGTTCTGGGCGCCATCGTCCTGGGTGCGGTGGTCGTTTGTTATGGCACGCTCTCCCGCAATCAGCCGCGTGTCGCCAGTTTCATCACTGTGCCGCTGGGCACGGACCGCATGCTCAATTTTTATGCCCAGTCGAGTGCGACGCGGCAGAGCTGCGTGGCACCCCATTACGGCGCAGTCGCGCAAGCCGAAAAATTGCGCGACCAATTCGACGTGGACGTCTTGAGCGCCACCGCCGTCTTCTGCCTGCCACGCGATAGCTACAATACCTGGCGGCCTGCCACCATCGCCTACAATCCGGCCGTACATGGGGAACTGGATACGCCGCAAAAGTTTCGCACCCACATCATCGCCGCAGCGTCGGTTCCCGCCGGGCTATATCGGGACTATCGCAATCCGCTCAACAACAGCACCACCATTCCGTCCACCAATGCCAGCATCTTCATTCTGGGTTACAGCAAGGTGGAGAACCAACTGAGGGTCAATGCGATTTACGATGTGGACGTCGTCCGTTTCACCGGCGGCACCGAGCCCGCGGGATTCCATGCCAGCGTCAAGCGCTACAGCGATGATTCCCGCGGTACCGGCTATCCACTGGTATTCTCAGGGGGGTATGATGTTTTCTTTCCACCGTCCCTGCCCAATGCCACGGCCGCGAGCCAGTGGACTACGGATGGCTTCACACCGATTTTCGTGACTTTCGAGCGGTTCACCCGTCGTGCCATCCGGGAGACACCAGATACGATCAATCGCTTCAAAGCTGCCGCCGAGCGTCCCTTCTATTTCATCTGGTGGCCAGACCCCGCAGCGCGGCATCTGGGCGCGCAGCCCAACACGCTTTCGGCCACCGATCCGCGGCAAGCCTACAACCAGATGGCTGGTCGTACGGCATTCATGTTCACGGTCCCCATGTTCCCCGCCATGTAATGGCCTTTGTGTCACGATGAATCCATGTCCCGGCAAAACGAAGAGAAGCACCCGCGGCGCCCTGATGGCCGCGGCACTGCTGCTCATGCTGGCCAGCGGCATTTTCATGGGCGCGTGGGTGTCTTTGATGAGTACTCGTGCGGCGCAGGTCAGCTACATGGAGACCGCCGTACAACGGCGAGTCTCGGTGGGAAACTCGCGCCAATTCTCCTGGCAGTGCGCGCTGGACAAAGCATTTGAGCCTAACAACGATTTGTCCGCGAATCAGACCGGTGTGTTCGCCGGTAACGCGGGCGGTCTCAGCACCGGCAGTGGTTGGACCGATCTAAACGTCTACAAGTCCACCGATATTCCCGGGGTGATGACCACCGTCTTCCCCTACAACTACACCGGCATGCGGCCGATGGACTCCTATCTGAACCGGGAGCAGTTCAGCCGCCCCACCGCGCTGACCGGCGTCGATAATTTCGCCGCCCACCTTTTTTTGAAGACCTACTGTCCAATGTTGGCTGGTGATTTGTTTATCACCTATCGAAAGCCGAGCACATCACCTTCGGAACTCGACGTTTATGCGAACACCAGTTCCCATGTCGGTGTGTGGAAGGTTGAGGGCCGCACCGTGATCCGGAGTCCGGAATCGCTATTTGCCCGCACTACCGCGGGCCCGTTGCAATTGCCCTTCTACACTCGCTCACTCTACATTCAATCGCACGACTCCTACAATTCGCGCGCCATCCTCGGCACCGACCTCAATGGCCAGAGGTTGCTGCCCTCGAACATGCCCGCCGAACCCAGTACTACCGGGCCGGTTTCCGGCACGGCCAGCGAGAGCTTTAAGGGGTATCTGAATGTGATCCGCAACGATATCAATCCGGACAATTCGCTCTGGCATTTCATGGAGCGCGAACAAACGGCGGGGCGCTCGAGCTACGCGACCATCGATGTGTTCAGTGTGTCCGCGACCACCACCGGTCCTTACTGGATGGAGGAGCAATCGACACCGACCTATCCACCGCCGGGTTGGCCATCGGGATACCCGCCGAAACTGCGGGTGTTGATCGTACAACTCAATCATGCCAGCCTGCCGCATCTGCGCATTCACGGCGTGGTGGACCAAATCATCTTCAAAGGCCAGACGAACCCCTCGCAATTTTCCAATGCGGGTCTGATGTCACCGGTCATGTTCGCCATCGTGCCGATGAATTCCACGGGGCCTTCCGTCCGGGACATTCGTTTTGAGCGCGACAACAACCGCCGCATTGTCATCGGCGCCCAGCACTGGAACGCCGCGACGCTCGACATTTCATGGGGTGGCAACCCCGGCACCGGAACGGAATATCTTTGGCGCACGGTTTTTATCAATGAGTACCAAACCGTCATGCTGAACATGCCGGCCAATGTTACGCGCACCGTTCGCTGGATCGGCGGAGTGATGACCAATTGGGCCTTCAAACGCCGCGTTGCCGGCGGCGTCAATGCCAGCCGCCTTGTCTTCGCTGCCGATTCCAGTCTCACCACGGA
>JAXMIV010000658.1:0-10257 GCA_034377045.1 Prosthecobacter sp.
ATAGGCGCGCATGCCGCCGCGGGTGCCCTGGTTTTTCGGCGCTTCCATCGCCACATAAGCCGGGGCATCCATGGAGGTGGCGATGCCGCGGGAGATGAGGGCCATGAGCTTGGCGATCTGGGCGGCCTTGTCGTAGTCCACCTTGTCAGCGGTGTCCGAAGGCATGTGGTAATCCGCGTGGCTGCCGGTAAACGCATTCAGGGTGGGGATGCCGCGCAGGTAGAAGGTGGTGCTGTCCGTGGGCAGATGCGCATCGCTCTGCGTGGTGATCGGCAGACCGATGGGGGCGTTGCGTTTTTCGATCTCCTTGGGCCACCAGGTGCTGGAGCCGACGCCTTGCAGGACCAGGGTTTTTTGGAAACGGCCGATCATGTCCATGTTCAGGCAGGCGGCGAACATGCCGGTGAGCTTGCCGTTGGGATCGCCCTTCAGCATTTTCGCCAGACTCTCGACGTAGTGGCCGCTGCCCAACAGGCCGAGTTCTTCGCCTGACCAGGCGGCAAAGATAACATCGCGGGTGAGTTTGATTTTGCCCTGCTTCTTTTGCTCGGCCAGCCACTGGGCGATCTCGATCACGCCGGCGACGCCGCTGGCGTTGTCATCGGCGCCGTGGTGGATCTTGTTGGCTTCGTCACCCTTGGCACGGGAGTTGGAACCGCCTTTGCTGCCGAGGTGATCAATATGCGCGCAGACGATGAGCGGCGCGACATGCGGATCGGGTTGGTCGCGGGCGGGGAGGACGCCGAGGACATTGCGGCCGGTCTTCTTTTCCTGCTGAATGTCGATGTGGCTGCTGAGCTTCAACCCCGCGCATTCGAGGCCGCCCATGAGATCGCCCGTGTCGAGCTTGTCTTGCAGGGCCTTGAGCGTTTTACCGGTTGGTTTCAGCAGGCGATCGGCGAGGGCATCGGTGACGCTGATGGCGGCGATCCCGGAACTGGCGAGGGATGCATCGAAGGCCATGGGGACCAGTTGCTCAACCACCTTACTGTTAGGCCCGCTGGCGACAATGAGGCCGCGCGCACCCTTTTGGCGTGCGATCAAGGCCTTGTGGCGCAAGCTGGAGTAGCGCGTGAGTTCATCGCGCCGCGCTTTGGGCATGTCCTCGGGCAGGTAGCGCAGAATGAGCACCCATTTGTCCTTCACCTCCAGGTGGGCGTAGCTGCTGTAAGCCTCCAATTTTTTGCCGTCACTGCCGACAGCTTCCTCCGGCGTCTCGACGCCATAACCGGCGAAGACGATGGCGGTTGCAGGGACTGCGCCGATTTGGGAGAAGGAGAGGGGACGCCAGTTTTGATCGGTGGTCAGCTTGGAGACACCATCCGGACCTTCCAGGGTCAGAGCATTGTCTTTGCCGAGGGCGACGCCGGCGGTGAAGTCGAAGGGTTCAAACCACTCCTTGTCGCCGTCCGGTTGCAGACCGATGCCTTTGAACATGTCCGCCACATACTGAGTGGCGAGGCGCTCGCCTTCGGTGCCGGTGAGGCGGCCATCAAGTTCGTCACTCGCGAGGTAGGTGACGTGCTGGCGGATATCGGCGGGAGTGATTTCGCCGGTGGTGGCCGAAAGAGAAGGAGCCGAGGATGGAGGATGGAGGATGGAAGATGAAGGGCTGGAATCGAGAGACAAAGCTTTGCGGGCGGCGGCGTCATTCCAGTCGGCGATGTAAATTTGCGAAGCACCGCCGGCGCCGCGGCCGCTGGTCCAGGAGAGCTTTTTGCCATCGGGAGTGAAGACCGGCAGGCCGTCGAAGCCCTCGGTGGTGGTGATGCGAACGGGGGCGCGTTGGCCGGCGGCATCGACGATGTAGAGCTCGAAGTTGGCGAAGCCCTGGAGGTTCGTGGTGAAGATCAAGTAATCACCGGAGGGATGAAAATACGGAGCCCAACTCATCGCGCCAAGCTTGGTGATGGCGCGTTGATCGCTGCCATCGGCACTCATGACCATCACCTCGGCGACGTCGCCCTTCGGCGTGAAGCGCCGCCAGCAAATCCTTTTGCCGTCCTTGCTGAAGAAGGGGCCGCCGTCATAGCCGGGTGCTTCGGTGAGGCGCTTCACGTTCGAGCCGTCGGCATCGGCGATGTAGATGTCCATGAAGTACTGCTTGTCGATCTTCAGCCGTTCCTGGTCTTCTTTGCTCAGTTCATGATCGTAGGCGGCGCGGTTGCTGGCAAAGACGATCTTGGTGCCATCGGGCGAGTAGTCGCCTTCGGCGTCGTAACCGCGCGTGTGGGTCAGGTTTTTGATCGACTTATCGGCCAGCGAGTACTCGAAGATGTCGTAGTGCTCATCGTAGTCCCAGGAGTAGCGGCGCACCTTGCTGGTGGCCCGTTCCTTGTACTCGGCCTCCTGCAGCGCCTTCGACTCCGGGTCCGTGTGGGTGGAGGCGAACAACACGCGTTTGCCGTCCGGATGAATCCAGGCGCAGGTGGTCTTGCCCATGCCGGGGGAGATGCGCTCCTGGTCGCCGGTCTCCAGGTCCATCAGGTAGATCTGGTAGAAGGGATTGCCCTCCTCGCGCTCGGACTGGAAGATCATCTTGGCGCCATCGGCGCTGAAGTAGCCCTCGCCGGAGCGCTTGCCTTCAAAGGTGAGTTGGCGGGTTTTGGCAAGGAAGTCCGCCTCCGTCGGGGCCTGGGTCTGGGCGGAAGCCAGGCCGGCGGTGGTGAGGAGGAGCAGGAAGGCGAAAAGGGGGGATTGCATGCCGGGGGAGGAACAAACGTGCTGAGAGGGCGGGGCGTGTCGGGAAACTTGGCGGGACGGGGAAAGAGTCAGAGATCAACCACGGAAGGCACGAAAAACACGGAAAGGTTGGAAAGATGGGGACTTAATTTGTTGTCCCCGGTTGGGGAATTCTACTGTGAAGTGTTGATCGTGAGGCACTTGGGCTGGGGATTTGAAATCCCCAAGTGTCCCCAAATCCCCATTTTTGAAGGAGGCGGTTTTAATGAGGAAGGCAGGAATGCAGGAGGTCGGACCAGGACGGACTGATCCCGGAGTTCTTGGGATTTTCCTGCTTTCCTTATTCCATTCAGGGTTCCACTGGAGGCGCGTTTGGGCGGCGCGGCAGCTACTGTTGGCGGCAGAGGTGATCACTGAGTACCAGGGGGAATAACCCGCGTGAAGGCAAGCGATTTTTGAGGGGTGTCGAGGACGGGGAGGGCAAGCTGGGTGGTTGGTTTTTTAACCGCAAAGGTGCGGAGGAGCAGAGGTCGCAGAGGAATGAACTATTATGCGGTTTCAAAGGCGGCCCAGCGCAGGGCTGCGAGGAGGTGATGCCTGCCAAACTCGGTGTTCAGGACGCGGGCGTCGTGGCCGATGGCGGTGTAGAAGAAACGTCCGCCTTCGGTCTCGCGGGTCCAGGCGGCGGGGTGATCGGCGCCCATGGGTTGTACGCCCATCTGCTGGAACTTTTCGCGGACGGCTTCGAAGGTGGATTCATCGAGGCGCAGCAGCACCTTCACGCCCGGCTGACCGGTGACGGCGCGATCGTAGCAAAGCCACTCTTCGTTGATGATGAACTCCGGCGCGAAAGGCTTGACCGCGGGATGCTCCGCGGCGGCAGGATCGACCACGAGGCGGGCGGTGGTACGCAGCGAGTCGGCGGCGAAGTCGCAGCCAACGAGCCCTGCGTACCAGTCCCAGGCATTGTGATGCACCGCCGCCGCGTGGACAGCGACAATGCCATTGCCCTGGCTGAACCACGTCCTGAGGTCGGCCCGTTGCTGCTCATTGAGTTCCTGGCCGAAGTTGGTGGTGCTGTTGAGCACGATTACCTGATAACGCATCAGGTCATCGAGATTGAACTTCTCCGGGTCGTCGGTTTGGTCGATGTTCACGCCGGTATCCCAGCCGAAGTGGAGGAACCAATGATTCGTCGCCGAAAGCGTCGGATGCACATACCAAGAAGCCTTGCTGTAAACCAGAACGTTGTCCAAGGGGCGGCGAGGGGGAGAGGACGGATTCATGGGATTCTTCAGTTAGTTGGTGCAGGCGGAGATGGCTTCGTCGAAGTCGTTGGAGAAGGCGGCGCGGTCTTCGGTCGAGACTGAACTGCGCAGGTGTACCAACAGCGGCAATAGTTGGGGATCTCTGAGAAATTGGGCGGCTTCGAGACACCATGATCCATGGAATTTTCCTGTTAGTTCAAGGATTAACGCGGGGAGGCTTCTGGGATCTTGGCGCTTGGCGAGCCCAATCAAGGCTTCCCCGCGTATTTCGTGATCGTGGTCAGTGAGGAGGGGGGCCAGGGCTTCTCTGAGTTTGGGAGAGTCAGCATCGGAGATGGTTCCCAAATTGAAAGCTGCCCAGTTGCGAACTTCGCGATCGGAGTCCATGGCCAAAGCGATCAATCCTTCGATGGCCGACGGGTCTTCCTGTCCGGTTAGGCCATGAACCACAGCCAAGCGAACCTCTGGGTTGGCGTGGTGGATGAGTGGCAAGATCACGGGAACCCCTTTTGCTGACCTGCGGTGGCCCAGCGCAATCGCCGCAGCGGAATGTACCCTGTCATCGATGTCGGTCATGAGGCGTAGCAGCAACTCCACCGACTCGTCATGAAATGAGTCATTGTCCCAGCCGAGTTGGGCTAAAACATCTGCTCCGGTGACGCGATCCATGGGATCAGCACTGAGGGCATAGGTGCGCCCGAGATCGAATTCTGTCTGTCCGCCCCGGTAATGTATCACGGCGAGAGAGGCCTCGCCGTCCTTGGCTTCAATCGATTGGCGATAGGTGCGAACAACTTCCTCACTGAGGATGGTCATTGACTCGTAGCGATTGATTTTTGGAAGTGGCATCGGCGAATCTGGGGTTCAGGTGGAGACTGTGTGCAAGGTAGACGGTAGCGGTCAATCTTTTGCTGGGGTAGCGTTGCGTCCAGCCCCTCACCTTGGCCTCTCCCCAAAGGGGCGAGGGAAGCCTGCTTTGGCCTGAGTAAATCAGATGGCGATGCGATCTCGTTTTTTTATGTGGAAGGGGCACAGCCAAAGGGCTTACCTCGCCTGTGGAGCGTGGGAAACAGCCGCTGCATGACAGTTACGACAACCAGACCAACCAACACCCCCAGCCCCATCGAGGGCGGAATATCGCTGGGCCAGTGGGCGCCGACGTAGATTCTGGAGTAGGCGACGAGGGTGGCGAGGAGGTAGAGGAGGAGGGCGGTGCGGCGGTAAAAGAACGCCATGACGGTGGCGGCGGCGAACATGTTGATGACGTGGCTGCTGGGGAAGGATTTGCCCCAGGTTTCGCCGCGGGGGTGGCTCATCGTGGCGGTGGGGGCTTTGAAGAGGCGGACGAAGTTGGGAGAGCCGGGGCCGAGGTCGCGGATGACGATGCCTTCGATGGCATCGCGCGGTCGGACGCGGCCGATGGTCTTTTTGAGGACGTTGGAAACGATGCCATCGCCGATGCCGATGGCGAGAGCGAGGCAGAGCAGCAAGAGGCGGCCTTTTTTACCGCCGCGCCAGAAGACCATGAGGGCGATGACGATGAGGAGGGGCAACCACGCGTTGATGGCGGAGACGGCGGGCATCAACCAATCGAGGACGGGATGACTCCATTTCCAGTTGATAAAGTAGAGGAGGAAGAGGTCCCAGGTCATGGTGAGGGCAAAGTGCCGACGGCATCCCAACTGCGCAGGTTGCGGCCGAGGTAGACGTCGAAGATGCGTTGGTGGTCCTTGCCGAGTGGGACGCGGACTTTGCCGAGGGGTTCGACCTTTTCGAAATGATGGGCGATGACGTCGGCCAGAGGACGCGTGGCGTCGTTGCCGGGGGCGAAGATGAGGGCGTCGTCGCCGAGGCGTTCTTCGGGGCCGGGCCAGACTTCGTACTGGGACATGACCTTGCCGGAAGGTTCCCAGCGATAGACGCGGGGATGGCTGGGGATGTTGAAGGCCATCTGCGCGGCATCGTAACGATAGCCGATGGTGAGTACGAAGGTGTGGCTAGGCCGCGGCACCTTGGCGAGGAATTCGCCGCCCTGGCGGCCGGCTTCGTTCCAGCCTTTAATATCGCCAAGTTTCGCGACGGATTTTTGCAGGCGGGCGGCGAGTTTGGAATTGACGCGGGTGTCGATGACGGAGATGCAGCTTTCCCAGAATTCGGGGCGTGGTCCAATGACGCCAACGATCAGCAGGTGCGCGGCGACGGTGATGGCGATGGCGGTCCTGAGGCTCCATTTGCGCCAAGCGGCGGCAGCCGGGAAGGGGAGGTGGCCATTCCACCAGGCGGCGGCGAGGATGAAGGCCGGCACGTAATAAACGGCAGGCCAGTTGGCATTCATGTGCTGGCGTAGCGCCAGGAGCATGAAGACCACAAACGGCAATGCGGAGAAGATGAGGAGGAAACGCTCGCGACGCAGCATCTGACGCCAATGGCGCAGGCCTAACCAAAGAACCGTAACCAGAGCGGCGAAGGTGACGGGTGTGTACACCAGCGCCTGCACGCCGGGAAACTCGAAGGTGCGGCCGAGCCACTTGCCGAAGCTAAGGGATTCGGAATCGAAGTGGTGTTTCGTGTGTTCGAGCGTGATCCATTGATGCTGCTGGTTCCACCAAAGCACCGGCGTTAGAAAGGCGATGCCGATGAGGGTGGCGATCCAGAAGCGGGGATTTTTGAGCAGGGTGCGATCGGCGCGGGACAGGGCGGCGAAGATGATGATGAGCAGAGGCTGAACGAGCATCATCTGCTTGCTCAACGCGCCAAGTCCGAGCACGAGGCCGAAGCTGAGCCACAGGCTCCATGAGGCGGGTTTTTCGGCCGCCTTCCAAAACAACAGCAGGCCGAGGCTCCACATGAGCAGGAGGGGTGCGTCGATGGTGAGGAAGAGATTGAGGCCGGCATTGCCTGGCGTCAGCAGGATGAGGCCGGTGGCGAGGAAGGCGGTGCGGGCATCGTAGAGGCGCCGTGCCAGGAGAAAGAGGCAGGCGAGAGTGCCGGTGCCCATCAGCAGCGCCGCGCCGCGCACGCCCCATTCGGCATCATGGGTGAGCCAGCCGACGAAACCCATGAGCCAGCCGATCATCGGCGGCTTGCTGAAGTAACCCCAGTCGGGGCGGCGCCCCCAGTCCCAGTAGTAGGCTTCATCGCCCGCAAGATCAGCACTGGCGGTGAAAAATAGCAGGAAGAGCGTGCGGAAAACGAAAACGCCAGCGAGCAGCCACCAGAAGCGGCGGGACCAGAGAGCGTCTGAAGCGGAGGCGGGGGGCAGGGAGGTCAAGAGGGGCGGGAGGGATTGCAAAGTGAAAATTGCAAACTGAAAACTGCAAATTGGGGGATTGGGGCGCTACGATTTATGTTAGGGGAGCGGATGGAAGTCTGACCTGAGCGAGGCCCCGCACATACTTGCCGAGCATGTCGAATTCGATGTTGAGGCGCTGGCCGGCAGCTCTGGTTTGCAGATTGGTGACGCGGATCGTGGTGGGAATGATCCAGCAGGTGAGGCTGGAGTCCGTGACCTCCGCAGCGGTGAGGGAGATGCCGTCGAGACAGATGGAACCTTTGGGGATGACGAGGCCGCGGAATTCAGCGGGCAGTTCGACCTCCAACCGATAATCATTGCCGTGCTGGCTCCAGTCGAGGATCCGCGCGGTGGCGTCGACATGGCCTTGGACAAAATGGCCGCCCAGGCGCGCGCCGACGGCCAGGGCGCGTTCGAGATTGACGAGGCTGCCGGTTTGCAGATCGCCCAGATTGGTGACCCGAAGGGTTTGGGCGAGGAGGTCAAAGCTGGCCGTTTGCTCGCTGGCGCGGATCTCGGTGACCGTCAGGCAGCAGCCATTGACGGCGACACTTTCACCATCGGCCAAGTCGGCGGCCATGGGGCCGACCTTCAGCGTGAGGCGGGCGCTTTCGCCCCGAAGATCGAGGGCGATGACGGTGCCGGTGGTTTCGACGAGGCCGGTGAACATGGGGTGAGATAGCAGGGGTTCAGAATTCACACAACTCCGCTGAATCAGGATGCCGGCTGTTTGGCCTCTGTTCTCACAGGGGCGTGTTTGCCTCGATACGCCACTGCAAAGAACATGCAAACCGCCGCCGTCAGCGCCGTTTCGCCCCACCAGAAGCGGGGCCAATCGGTGTGGCCGTTGACCTGGCATTGGGCGTGCCACCAGCCGCCGCCGAGGTAGCCGATGAGATTGCCACAGCCGCCCATCAGCAGGGCCAGAAGGGCCTGGGCGCGCACACGCCATTTCGGGTCGATGCGCTCTTCCAGGTAAATCTGCGTGGTGATGAAGTAGAGGGTGAAGGCGAAGCCGTGCAAGGTGGTGCCGATCATGATCCAGGCCTGGGTATTCAGCGCATTCATCCCATAGCGCACGACGCAGATGCCGATGCCGGCGAGGAAGACCCACTTCAGCCGCACCACCGCCAGCATGCCCGCCAGCAGCAGCATGGTCACGATCTCGGTCGTCTGCGCCAGGGAGAGCACGGCGGACACGTGATCGACGCCGAGTTCCTGCAAATGCCTGGCGGTGTAGGGGTAAAAGGCCGCCAGCGGAATGCTGTACAGGGCCGCCGTGATGAAAACGACGCGATGATCCCGATGCCGCAGCAGCGTCAGCGCATCCAGGCCGAGGATTTGGCTCCAGGTGCGATGCTGCAGGGCATCCCCTGGCGGGATCACCGGCAGGCTCCAGGTGAGAGCCGCCACCCCCACCCACAGTCCGGCGGCGGTAAAGCCCGCCACCAGCGAGGCGTCCGCCTTCAGCACAAAGCTGACGATCCAGCACCCGGCGATCCAGCCCAGAGTCGCGCAGGCGCGCAGGGGGCCGAATTGCCGTTTCGAATCGGTCAACTGGGAGAAAACGATGCTGCTGGCAATGCTCCACACCGGCGTCGCGACCAGGGCCTGAATTTGCGCGCACAGCAGCACCATTCCGTCACTCCAACCCCAGGCCAGCGAGCAGCAGGTCAGGCACAGGGCCAGGCCGGTGCCCAGCGTCAGCCAGCGCAGCAGGCGCGAGGCGGACATCTTTTGGTCCGCCAGCGCCCCCACGAACAGCGGCGAAATGAAGGCTGCCACCCCGAACGTGGCCAGCACCCAGGGCACCAGATTGGCCCGGCCGTAGGCGGCGAAGACATTCGCCAGGGGCACGTTCCACATGGCCATGGGGATGGTCGTGCAGAAAAACAGCACGGCGAGTGAAGCGTGGCTGGCACGTGCTTCCGGGGTGGGGGCGGGCATGGAGCGGTTGGGGCAGGGTAGAAAAGAGCCCCTGCCGCCTCTTGTCAAAGGCACCCGCAGGAGATTGTCAATTCTCCGGGCCATTTTAAGGCGTAACCCACTGAAAGCACGGTTGCGCGCACCGGTGGCCTTTTCATCTTCACGCCTCTCTTCCTCCCAACCACTTCATGGAAAACGTCATCATCATCGGCACGGGCTGCGCGGGCTTTACCGCGGCCATTTACACCGCACGCGCAAACCTGAACCCCCTGATCCTCTCCGGCAATCAGCCCGGCGGCCAGCTCACGACCACCACGGATGTGGAAAACTTTCCCGGTTTTCCCGATGGCATCATGGGGCCGGACTTGATGATGAACATGCAGCGGCAGGCGGAGAAGTTCGGTACGCGCACGGAGTATGTGCAGGTCACGGGCATCAAGAAGACCGGCGCGGGGCATTTCGAACTCGCCCTTGAAGACGGCAGTGTGCGCGAGGCAAAGGCGGTGATCATCGCCACGGGCGCCTCGGCGAAGTATCTGAACCTGCCGAATGAAAAATCCCTGGTGGGCCACGGCCTAACCAGTTGTGCGACCTGTGACGGCGCGTTTTATCGCAATGTGCCGGTCGCCGTGATCGGCGGCGGCGACAGCGCCTGTGAGGAGGCGAACTTTCTGACGAAATTTGCCAGCGTCGTCTATCTCATCCATCGCCGTGATGAACTGCGGGCTTCGAAGATCATGGCCGACCGCGCGCTCGCCAATCCCAAGGTCAAGCCGATCTGGAATTCCACGGTGTCGGAATACCTCACCGATGAGAAGGGCGAGGTGCGCGCCGTGATGGTGAAAAATTTGGTGACGGGCGCGGAGAGCGAACTGGAATTGAAGTGCGTCTTTGTCGCGATTGGCCACGTGCCAAACGCGAGCTTCGTCAGCGACCTGGCGGATCGGGATGAAAATGGCTACATCATCCAGACCGAAGGCACGCGCACGAAAACGCCGGGGCTCTTCGCCGCCGGCGATGTGGCGGATCATGTCTACCGGCAGGCCGTCACCGCCGCCGGGCAGGGCTGTGCCGCTGCCTTGGAGGCAG